>NZ_QJRK01000056.1:21234-46856 GCF_003205245.1 Pseudomonas sp. MB-090624
GCCCGCGAACACCGGCGAAGCCGGTGCCAGACACCGCGTCGCTTGCTTCGCGGGCACGCCCGCTCCCACAGGGCATTGCGTATTGCCAAAGCCTGGCTAATCCTGCAATGCAATCATCGCTGGCAAGATCAGCTCCTGCAGGTATCACGAAACCTTCCGCAAACGGGGATACCCCCGTGGGAGCGGGCTTGCCCGCGAACACCGGCGAAGCCGGTGCCAGACACCGCGTCGCTTGCTTCGCGGGCAGAGTGAACTGGACCAGGCATTGGTTGCCATATGCGCTGATAAGCTGCGCACTTGATTCTGCCGAGATAAGGCAGAGTGACAAGAGACCTCGCCCACGCCGACAGGAGGGGTACGGCACACTCAGTTGCCATGTGCCGGGACTGGACTTGCCAGTCTGAGTGGTCGTGGACGAGATCGGTTTGAGTATCGATTGATTCAGGAAAAAACCAATCCTTTGCAAAAGTCGCCGAAGACTCACCAGCTGGGCTCAGCGTCCGTAGCTCCCAAAAAAACAATCATTAATCAAAAACCGACTTGATAATGGAAATACGGAAATTATCAACGGCGGGCTGGGGGCGCGCTGCGCCCCTTTTCGACCGGTCCGGCGCCCGGCAAGGCCGCTCCTGAGAGGGATCCTGGCAGGGCGTCAGGCGGTGGCAGAGGCCTGCTTTGCTTCAAGCAGGTTATGCAGGGTATTGAGGAACAGGTCGAAGCTCATGATGCCGCTCCCCGCGGTGGACAGCACGGTCCTGCCGCTTTCGTCCTTGATCACCACCAGTTCGCTCCAGGCACTGAGATCGATGCTGCGCAGGCTGGTCATGGGCACCTTGATGCCTTCGACTTCCAGGGCATCACGGGTGACCCGGAGAGGTTTGGTCGTGACATTGAGGAAGTTGCCGCTGACACGCTTGCCCCACACCTGGCCAGTGCCGACGTAGTTGAATTGCACTGTACCGCCCTGCGAAAGGGTGGCCATGGCTTGGGGCAGGCGTTCGTTCAGGTGCAGCTCGCGCACCAGGTCAATGAACTTGTACAGGCCCTTGAGGTGGGCATTGACGCGCCGGAACGCTTCGCTGTCGTTGCGGCGGTACGCCAGGTTGTTGACCAGGCCGGCAGCAGCTGTCTGACCAGAGGCGAACAGGTACAGGTCTTCCATCTCGCTGAACGGCAAGTAATCGCGCTCGCTGCCGATCACCTGGCAGAGCCCTTTTTCATACACCTCATAACGGGCGCCGCGCAGCTTCTTCTGCCAAAGGGCCAGGCCGAACATGCTCAACCCAAGGGCCAGCAGCAAACCAATGGTGAAGTAGAAGATCTGTATCGGGCCGCTGAAATGCAGCGTGGTGCCACGTCGTGTTTGCAGGTCGACCGGGCCGCTAACGTCCGTCGAGACGATGGTGCTGAGGTAGCCGACAAAAGCCGCGAGGCCCACACAGATGATGCCGAGGGTGATCAAGCTGACGATCAGCGCCTTGCCATAACCAAAACTGCCGAGCAGCTTGCCGGCGGACGTGACTGGGGTGGGTTGCATGGTGAAGCTTCCTTGCTTGGGGAAATGGACGTCATGTCATTGTTGGCGCTCAGACACCAATTGGAGCGCGCAGTTCAGTGCCCACGAGGTTCAGGCTAGTGCTTTAGCCCAAGCTCTGCCGAAAGCCGCGCGGTCACGCCTTTGACCACCGGTACCAGCTCGCGCATCTTCTCCTCGGGCATATAGGGCACTGTGCTGGCCACACTGATTCCCGCCACGATCCGCCGGCTGGCATCGCGTACCGGCGCAGCCACGCAGCGGATCGACGGCTCGTTGTCCTCCAGGTCGAAGGCATAACCCCCCTTCACATACTCGACCATGCGCTGTTCGAACTGCGCCCAGGTCTGCTCGGCGTGGTGCGGCCAGAACGGGCTTTTGCCACCTGCCGGCAGGCTGGTTTCATACAACCTCTGCCACTCGGCCGGGGTGTCGTCGAGCATCAGCGCCTTGCCGATACCCGTGCGCGCAAGCGGCATGCGGTGGCCGACCCGGGAGCGCATCTCCGGGCCGTTGCGCCCCGGGGTCTTGTGCAGGTACAGCACCTCATCGCCTTCGCGGATCGCCAGGTGGATGGTGTCGCCGGTCAACGCCGACAGCTCGTCGAGGTATGGCCCGGCAAGGGTCACCAGCGGCAGCTCTTCTCGGGCCTGGAAGCCGAGTTCGATCAGCTTGGGGCCAAGCAGGTAACCGACCTGGGGTACCACGCGCAGGTAGCGCTCGTCCACCAGGCAACTGACCAGGCGGTGGGTGGTGCTGCGGGTGGTGCCGATGTGCTGGGCGATGTCCTTGAGGTCGCGCGCGCCTGCGGCCACGGCCTGCACAACGGCCAGGCCGCGCAGCAGGGTCTGGGTGCCGGTAGGGGCGGTTTTGGTAGGGTCTTCCTGCATGTGCGGCCTTTATCGAAGTGCGAATGGGCGGGCGACATTATGTTCACCCGCAGGGCGCGGCTACAACTCGATGCGCTCGACCTTGCCGACCAGCAGGATGTACGACAGCGCGCCAAGCAGGGCCAGCGCGGCGATGTAAGTGATCGCCGGGGCGAACGAAGCGCCGCTGGCAAGGAAGCCGATCACGATGGGTGTGACGATCGCCGACAAGTTGCCGATGAAGTTGAACACCCCGCCGGTCAGCCCGAGCAGACGCGCCGGAGCCAAGGTAGAAACCAGCGACCAGGTGATCGAGGCCAGGCCGTTACCGAAGAACGCCAGCGCCAGGAAAGCAATCACCAGCGGGGTGGAGTCGACGAAGTTGGCGCCAATGATGGCGGTGGAAATCAACAGGCCGCTGATGATCGGCAGCTTGCGCGCAAGGCCCACGCTGGCCCCACGACGGATCAGCCAGTCGGAGAAAAAGCCCGAGCACAGCACCCCGACAAAGGCGGCGAGAAACGGCAGCGAGGCCAACATGCCGGACTTGATGAAGTCCATGCCGCGGTACTTCACCAGGTAGGTCGGGAACCAGGTGAGGAAGAACCACAGTGTCGAATTCAGGCAGAACTGGCCGAGGTAAATGCCCCAGAGCTTGCGCTGTGTCAGCACGATGCCCAGGTCGGCCCAGCTGAACCTGGCCTTGGTCTTGGCCTGCTCCTGCTGGATATCCACCAGCCCGCCGCCCTCACGGATCAGTTCGATCTCGGCCTCATTGGCACCCTTGAAATCGCGCGGTTCGCGATACACCGCGTACCAGATCACGCCCCAGAGAATGCCCACCGCACCCGTGGCGACGAACACCATGTGCCAGCCGAACGCATGCTGCAGCCAGGCCAGCACCGGGGTCAGGAACGCCAGGCCGACGAACTGCCCGGAGGTGTAGAAGCCAATGGCCGTGGCCCGCTCGCGCTCGGGGAACCACGTAGTGACCACGCGGCTGTTGATCGGGTAGGCCGGCGCCTCCAGGGCGCCGACCGCCATGCGCAGCACGAACAGCGCGATGAAGCTGGCGGCGAAACCGAGCATCACCGTGGCCAGCGACCACAGCACCAGCGCCACGGTATACAGAATGCGCGGCGGTACGCGGTCGACCAGCCAGCCGCCTGGGATCTGCATGGCGGCGTAGGTCCAGCCGAACGCCGAGAACACCAGGCCGACGTGAATCGGGTCGATGCCCAACTCGCTGGTCAAGGCCGGTGCGGCAATCGACAGATTGCTGCGGTCCAGGTAGTTGATCACCACCGTGATGAACAGCAGCACCATGATGAAAAAGCGCTTGCGGCTGGGCGCCGACAGGGTCGCCTGCCCGGTAAGGGTATGCGGGTGCATGAGCAGTGCCTCTTGTTATGGTTATTGAGGTCGTTTCAACGCAGTTGGGGCCAGGCAGTCACCACTCGGCAAAGCTGCCATCGGCGTGGCGCCACACCGGGTTGCGCCAGCGGTGGCCGACAGCGGCGCGCTCGATCACGTACTCCTCGTTGATCTCGATGCCCAGGCCAGGGCCGTTGGGGATCTTGACCATGCCCTGCTGGTAGTCGAACACGCCGGGGTCGCGCACATAGTCGAGCAGGTCGTTGCTCTCGTTGTAATGAATACCCAGGCTCTGCTCCTGGATGAAAGCGTTGTAGCAGGCAGCGTCGAGCTGCAGGCAGGCCGCCAGGGCGATCGGCCCCAGCGGGCAGTGCAGCGCCAGAGCGACGTCGTAGGCCTCGGCCATGTTGGCGATCTTGCGGGTTTCGGTGATGCCGCCGGCATGCGACGCATCGGGCTGGATGATGTCGACGTAGCCTTCGCTGAGCACGCGCTTGAAGTCCCAGCGCGAGAACAGCCGCTCACCCAGGGCAATCGGCGTGCTGGTCAGCGGCGCCAGTTCTTTCAACGCTTCGTAGTTTTCACTGAGCACCGGCTCTTCGATGAACATCAGCTTGTAAGGGTCGAGTTCCTTCATCAGCACCTTGGCCATGGGCTTGTGCACGCGGCCATGGAAGTCCACGCCAATGCCCACGTTCGGCCCGACCGCATCGCGCACGGCAGCGACGTTGGCCAACGCCTGGTCGACCTTGTCGAAGGTGTCGAGAAACTGCAGTTCCTCGGTGCCGTTCATCTTCACGGCGGTGAAACCACGTGCCACGGCCTCTTTTGCCGCTTGCGCGGTGTCAGCGGGTCGATCGCCGCCGATCCACGAATACACGCGGATCTTGTCGCGCACCTGGCCGCCGAGCAGGTCGCTGACCGACACACCCAGCGCCTTGCCCTTGATGTCCCACAACGCCTGGTCGATACCCGCCAGGGCGCTCATGTGGATGGCACCACCGCGGTAGAAGCCGCCGCGGTAGAGCACGGTCCAGATATCCTCGATGTTGCGCGGGTCCTTGCCGATCAGGTAATCGGACAGTTCTTCGACGGCAGCGGCCACCGTGTGGGCGCGGCCTTCGACCACAGGTTCACCCCAACCGGTAACGCCCTGGTCGGTCTCGACCTTGAGGAAGCACCAGCGTGGCGGGACGATGAAGGTGGTCAGCTTGGTAATTTTCATCTGCTTGTCTCTCTTGTTGGGATGCAGCGCAGTAATGGGTCAGCGCAGGGCTTGCCAAGCGGTCACGTAAGCCTTGGCAGAGACCGCGACCTGCTCAGGCGTCATGCCCGGCTTGTACAGGCCGGAACCCAGGCCAAAGCCCCTGGCGCCAGCGTCGAAGAATTGCTGCAGGTTGCTGGGGGTGATGCCGCCAACCGGCGCCAGCACGGTGCCAGCGGGCAATACCGCCAGCCAGGCCTTCACCACCGCCGGCCCCATCTGCTCGGCTGGGAACAGCTTGAGCAAGTCGGCACCCTCGGCCAGGGCGGCGAACGCTTCGGTCGGCGTGGCGACACCCGGCGCCAGGTACAGCCCTGCCGCCTTGGCCGCGCGCAGCACCTGCGGGTCGCAGTGCGGCATGACGATCAATTGCCCGCCCGCCTCTTTCACCTGTGCCACCTGCGCCGGGGTCAGCACGGTGCCTGCGCCGATCAGGCAATCGGCAGGCAAGCAACGGCGCAGCGTGCGGATGCTTTCGAACGGGTCGGGGGAATTGAGCGGCACCTCGATGACGCGAAAACCGGCGCCATAGAGAACTTCCCCCGTCGCGGCGGCTTCATGCGGCTGCAAACCGCGCAGGATCGCAATCAGGCCGTTCTGTGCCAGTGCTTGTTCAAGCATGTCGAGCTCCCTTCAGGATGAGTGGATGAGGCCAGCGGCAAGCGCCAACTGCCACAAGCCGCGTTCGGTGGCCTGTTCGGCAACGCTGACGTGGCCGAAGCCGCACGCCTGCAGGGCGCGGCCGTAGCGCATGCAGAGTGGGCCGTTGCCGATCAGCAGGATGGCCGGCAGGTGCATGCTGTTGCGGCGCTGGCGCTGCACCTTGGCCAGTGCCGAAAGCTCATGACCGATCAGCAGGCCGGAGAGGTAATCGGGTTGGGCACTGGCGCTCAGTTCACCGGTCAGCCCCAGGCTGCGGGCACTGAACACGGTGGACAGCGGGCCGATCTCGCCTTCGCTGCCGAGCGCAACCTGCACGCCATGGTCGAAAGCCGGTGCATCGAAGGCGGCGCCGCGTTGCTGGGTACGGCCGAGGATGCTGTGCTCGCTGAGCACCGCGAACACTTCGCCGGTCATGAAGGTATCGAACTGAACGATGCAGCCCTCGGCCACCTGCACCCACTTCGAATGGCTGCCGGGCAGGCCGATCAGCAGGTCATCGGTGGTCACGCTGGGCAGTGCACCGAGCACCTGGGTCTCTTCGCCACGCATGACATTGGGCAGGCGCGAACGCTGGATCACGCCCGGCACGATGTGCACGCCCACGCCGCGCCGGCTGCGCACCGTCTGCAGGGAGGCGCCAAGGCTGGCGACGTTGGCCGGGGTGTCGCGATAGGCCGCTTCGCGCCAGCCCTGGGCACTGCCGACCATACCGCAGGCAATCACCGGCAGGCCGGGCTGGGCGTCGAGCCAGTCGCCGCAGGCGTCGTCGAACGCCAGTTCGAAACCGTCGTTGCAGGGTTGGCCGTTGATCAGGCGCGGGGACGTTGGCAATTGCATGATGCCGCTGGGCAGTGTGCGCAGGTCCAGCACTTGGCCATTGGCGGCGAGTTTATAAGCACGAAGGGAGGTGGTTCCCCAGTCGAGCGCGATCAATTGCGCCTGCATCGCTTCACCTGTTCTGTTTTTGGCAGTGAGTGAGGGCGACTATAAACCTGGGTAGGTGTAAATTCCAATATGTAAAATACAATCCCATATATAGGGATATTTAAGGCTTGGTATTTTTGTCAGGCCATTCGCGGGCACGCCCGCTCCCACAGGTTATGCATCGCGCAGAACACCTGTGGGAGCGGGCGTGCCCGCGAATTCCTGAAAAAGGCGTTTATTCAGGCAAGGCAAACGCCATGACGTAGTCCCCTTGCTTGGTCCCCAGCGAGCCATGCCCGCCGGCCATCACCAGCACGTACTGGCGACCATCCTTGCCGGTGTAGGTCATCGGCGTGGTCTGAGCACCTGCCGGCAGGCGCCCTTCCCAAAGCACCTTGCCATCGCGCACGTCATAAGCACGCAGGTACTGGTCGAGGGTGCCGCTGAGGAACGCCAGGCCGCTGGCGGTGGTGAAGCTTCCGCCCAGGCTCGGCACGCCCATGGTCAGCGGGATCGGAATGGGCGAGCTGTCACGTACGGTGCCGTTCTTGTGCTTCCAGATCACCTTGTGGGTGGTCAGGTCCACTGCGGCCACATAGCCCCAGGCCGGTGCCTGGCAAGGCAGCCCCAGCGGCGACAGGAAAGCGCCCATGATCACGCCATAAGGCGCCCCCTTATTGGCCTGGATGCCCTCGGTTTCACTCTTGCGCGCCGGCTGCCCGGCGATTTTCGAGGCAGGCACCAACTGCGACTTGAAGGCCATGTAGCTGGGGTTGACGAAGGCGATCTGGCGCTCCGGGTCGACCGAAATGCCACCCCAGTCGAACACCCCGAAGTTGCCTGGGTAGACCAGCGAGCCCTGCAGCGATGGCGGGGTGTAGATGCCGTCATAGCGCAGCGAACGGAAGTCGATGCGGCACAGCATCTGGTCGAACGGCGTTACGCCCCACATGTCTCGCTCACGCAGGGTGGGCGGCATGAAATTGAGCTCGGACATCGGCTGGGTCGGTGCGGTGTGATCACCTTCCACGGCGCCTTGCGGTACCGGGGTTTCGTGGATGGGCACCAGCGGCTGACCGTTGCTGCGGTCCAGCACGTAGATGCTGCCCTGCTTGGTCGATGCCATCACCGCAGGCTTGATGCCTTCGGCGGTCTTGATGTCGACCAGGCTCGGCTGGCCGCCGACATCCATGTCCCACAAGTCGTGATGGGTGAACTGGTAGTTCCAGCGCACCTTGCCAGTGGCGATGTCCAGGGCTACCAGGCCGGCACTGAATTTCTCCGCCTCTGGTGTGCGGTTGCCGCCCCACTGGTCGGGCATCTGGTTGCCCATGGGCAGGTACAGCAGGCCGAGCTTCTCATCGGCGCTGATCACCGACCACACGTTTGGAGAGTTGCGGGTGTAGAACTGGCCGTCACCGATCGGCGCGGTGGCGTCGGGGTTGCCGCTGTCCCAGTTCCATACCAGCTGGCCGGTGATCGCATCATAGGCGCGGACTACGCCGGACGGCTCGTCGGTGGAAACGTTGTCGGTGACATGACCGCCAAGTATCACCAGGCCGCCGGCCACGGTGGGTGGCGAAGTGGAGTAATAGCCACCGGGGGCGAAGCTGCCGATGTTGCGGGTAAGGTCGATCTGGCCGTTGTCGCCAAAGCTGGCGCACTGTTGGCCGGTATCGGCATCCAGCGCGATCAGGCGGGTGTCGGCGGTGGGTACGTAGATGCGCTTGGCGCAGGTCTGCCCTTGCACGGGGCTCGCTTGCGAGCTGGCCGTGTCGTAATAGGCCACGCCGCGGCAGGTCATGTGCGCCCAGCCTTTGAAGTTGGCCGCATTCTGGGTGCTGAGCTTGGGATCGAAACGCCAGATCTCCTTGCCGCTGTCGGGATCCAGGGCAATCACCTGGCTATGCGGGGTGCACACGTAGAGCTTGCCGTTGACTTTCAGCGGGGTGTTTTCCGCCGTGGTCTCGCCCGGGTCGTTCGGCCCGGGGATATCACCGGTGCGGTAGGTCCAGGCCAGCTTGAGCTTGCCCACATTCTGCGGGGTGATCTGCTTGAGTGGCGAGTAACGGTCGCCAAACTCGGTACGGCCGTAGGACTGCCAGTCACCGTCAGGCATTGCCGGTGCCGTGCTGGTGGTACCTGCCGTGTCACGGTCCAGGCGGCCGACCACGGTGTCGGGCTGGGTGAACTGGCTGGCCAGCGCCATCAGGCCCGCGGCCGCCACGCCCACACTCAATACCCCTGTACCGAGGGGATAAGGCTGGCCCTGCGTCAATGGCCTGCGTAGCCAAGGCAATAACAACACCAGGCCAAGGACGAACCAGAGGGCCAGCCGGGGGACCAGTTGCCACCAGTCCAGGCCCACCTCGACCAACGACCAGAGCGAACTCAGCAACAGCACGACGCCATAAACGCTCAATGCCTCACGTCGGCCAGCCAGCAACAAGGCTGCGGTAATCGCCAAGCCAATGCCGGCCAGCAGGTAATACAGCGAACCGCCAAGGGTTGCCAGTTTGATGCCGCCGGCCAGCAAGGCCAGGCCCATCAGCAAAAAAACCACGCCTAGCAATCTGGGCAGCAAGCGTGAGGGGTGCGAAGCACGGGTGGTGCTCATCGGTGAAATCTCCGTTTCCATAGGTCTGAATCGATAAGACATTCAGCAACGAAGAATAGTATTACTAAATAATTCTGCGACAAACCGACGCACCCGAGGCAGTGCGTTGCGACAAATGCAACAATTCGCCGGAAGTCATAGTATGACCAACTGTTATTGCGAGCCCCGAGCTAGAGCCTGCGCTTGAGCGCTCACCGCTGAAAGTAGCTGAATGCTGGCGGCCAACGCCGTTGACAGCGGGTTTTTCACTTGTTAAAAAAGCCGCAGTTGTACGACAACACATAACAAAAACAACATCAGCGGAAGCAACCCATGTCGAAAATCTGCCACACCCCCCTCCCCTGTGCGCTGCTTGGCGCCAGCCTGCTCAGCTGCCTGCCGGGCACCAGCCTTGCCCAAGGTTTCATCGACGACAGCAAAGCCGTGCTGGGCCTGCGCAATTTCTATATCAACCGCAACTTCACCAACCCCGCCAACCCGCAAGGCAAAGCCGAAGAATGGACCCAGAGCGTGATCCTCGATGCCCGTTCCGGTTTCACCGAGGGCCCGGTGGGTTTTGGCGTGGACGTGCTGGGGCTGTGGTCGGTGAAGCTCGATGGCGGGGGCGGCACCTATGGCACAGGGCTGCTGCCACGCCACGACGATGGGCGGCCGGCGGATGACTTTGGCCGGCTTGCCGTGGCGGGCAAGGCGCGCATTTCGAAAACCGAGCTGAAGATCGGCGAATGGATGCCGGTACTGCCAATTCTGCGCGCGGACGACGGGCGTTCACTGCCGCAAACATTGCGTGGCGGGCAGGTCACGTCCAACGAGATTGCCGGGCTGACCTTGTACGGCGGCCAGTTCCGCGCCAACAGCCCGCGCAACGACGCCAGCATGGAGGACATGAGCTACGGCGGCGCGGTGTCGGACCGCTTCAACTTCGTCGGGGGCGAATACAGGTTCAACCAGGAGCGCACCCTGGTGGGGCTGTGGAATGCGGTGCTCAAGGACGTGTACCAGCAGCAATACCTGCAGCTGAGCCACAGCCAGCCGCTCGGCGACTGGACCCTGGGCGCCAACCTGGGCTATTTCCAGGGCGATGACGACGGTTCCAGGCGCGCTGGCGAGCTGGACAACAAGACGTACTCGGGGATGTTCTCCGCCAAATACGGCGGCAGCACCTTCTGGGTCGGGCTGCAGAAGGTCGATGGCGATACCTGGATGCGGGTCAATGGCACCAGTGGCGGAACCCTGGCCAATGACAGCTACAACGCCAGCTTCGACAACGCCAACGAACGCTCATGGCAGGTGCGCCATGACTTCAACTTCGTCACCGTCGGCGTGCCGGGGCTGACCTTGATGAACCGCTACATCAGCGGCCGCGACGTGCACAGCGGGGTGGTGACAGATGGTAAGGAATGGGTCCGTGAGACTGAACTGGCGTATGTGATCCAGAGCGGGGCGTTCAAGGATTTGAGTGTGAAATGGCGCAATTCGTCGATTCGGCGGGACTACAGCAATAACGAGTTCGATGAGAACCGGTTGATTTTCAATTATCCATTGTCGTTGCTGTAAGGGTTGATGCATACCTTTGCAGGGACGGCCTTGTGTCGCGTAAGGAGGGCGAACCTCCCTTGGCGAATCATGCCGCTAAGGTGCAGTGGTGGGGGCGCTTCGCACTCCTTTCGCGACACGAGGCCGCTTCTACAGGGCACGCGCATGACACAGGGCTGACATTGAGTTGTCATTGACAACACTGAATCGTACTGCCAATAATCACAAAAGTCATACGACAACCTACAACAATTAACAACAAGAGCCGGTCATGACCACTACCCCCCTCAAACGCCTGCTGCTCACCGGAGCCGCAGGCGGCCTGGGCAAGGTCCTTCGCGAACGCCTGCAAGGCTGCGCCGAGGTCCTGCGCCTTTCCGACATCAACCCCATGGCCCCAGCCGCTGGCCCACACGAAGAAGTGGTCACCTGCGACCTGGCCGACAAGGCAGCCGTGCATGCCCTGGTCGAAGGCGTCGATGCCATCGTGCACTTCGGCGGGGTGTCTACCGAGCATTCGTTCGAAGAGATTCTCGGCCCCAATATCTGCGGCGTGTTCCATGTCTACGAGGCGGCACGCAAGCATGGGGTGCAACGGGTGGTCTTCGCCAGCTCCAACCATACCATCGGCTTCTACCGCCAGAACGAGCGCATCGACGCGCATGCCCCGCGCCGCCCCGACAGCTACTACGGGCTGTCCAAGTGCTATGGCGAAGATGTCGCCAGCTTCTATTTCGATCGTTACGGCATCGAAACCGTCAGCATCCGCATCGGCTCTTCGTTCCCCCGGCCACAGAACCCCCGCATGCTCTGCACGTGGTTAAGTTACGACGACCTGGTGCAACTGATCGAGCGCGGCCTGTTCACGCCGAACGTCGGCCACACCATTGTCTACGGTGCCTCGGCTAACCGCACCGTATGGTGGGACAACCGCCATGCCGCACACCTGGGTTACGTGCCCAAGGACAGCTCGGAGCCCTTCCGCGCAGCGGTGGAAGCCGAGCCGGCGCCTGCCGCCGATGACCCGAGCATGGTCTATCAGGGCGGCGCATTTGCCGTGGCCGGACCGTTCAACTGACCGCACGCGCCAGGAGGCACGGCCATGCACTGTGAACTGATCGTCGACGCCCGCAACGGCACCGGGGAAAGCCCCGTGTGGCACCCTGGCGAGCAGGCCTTGTACTGGGTCGACATACCCGCGCGCCAGTTGCACTGCTGGCGGCCGGTGGATAACACGCACCAGGTCTGGCAGGGCGACCAGATGCTGGCCTGTATCGCCCGCAGTGGCGACGGGTGGGTGGCCGGCATGGAAAGCGGCATCTTCCAGATTCAAACCAAGGCCGACGGCAGCCTGGCCAGCCGTGTGCTCAGCGGCGTGGCGCATGCGCAGCCGGGCATGCGCTTCAACGATGGCCGCTGCGACCGCCAAGGGCGTTTCTGGGCCGGCAGCATGCTGCTGGACATGCAGCAAGGCGCCCAGGTAGGTGCACTGTACCGGCATGACCGCGAGGGCCATTTGCACCTGCAGCAAGCGGGCATGATCGTGCCCAACGGCCTGGCTTTCAGCCCCGACGGCACGCGCATGTACCTGTCCGATTCGCACCCCAGCGTGCAGAAGGTCTGGGCCTTCGACTACGACACCGACACGGGCACACCCCATAACCCGCGGCTGTTCGTGGACATGCGCAATTACCCCGGCCGCCCCGACGGTGCCGCCATCGACCAGGACGGCTGCTATTGGATATGCGGCAATGACGCCGGGCAGATCCACCGTTTCACCCCTGACGGGCGCCTGGACCGCTCGCTCAGCGTGCCGGTGAAGAAGCCGGCGATGTGCGCCTTCGGTGGCGCCAACCTCGACACCCTGTACGTCACCTCGATCCGCCCGGCGGGGCTCGACCTTGGCGACCAGCCGCTGGCCGGCGGGGTATTTGCCCTCAACCCAGGCACCAAGGGCCTGGAGGAGCCAGCATGGCGGGGCTAAGCCCCGCGACGCGCACCACACCCTTTGCACGCCCGAAACCAGATAATAAAAACCACGGAGTTTCATCATGACGTTCAAACGCAAGCTGCTTCTTGCCGTACTCCCCTTCGCCTGCAGCGTGGCCATGCCCGTTTCGGCGCTGGACATCAAGTTCGCGGAAATTCACCCCGCCGGCTACCCCACGGTGGTGGCCGAGCAGAACATGGGCAAGAAACTGGAACAGGCCAGCAATGGCGACATCACCTTCAAGATGTTTGCCGGCGGTGTGCTGGGCTCGGAGAAGGAAGTGATCGAACAGGCGCAGATCGGCGCCGTGCAGATGACCCGCGTCAGCCTGGGGATCGTCGGCCCGGTGGTGCCGGATGTGAACGTGTTCAACATGCCGTTCGTGTTCCGCGACCACGACCACATGCGCAAGGTCATCGATGGCGAGATCGGCCAGGAAATCCTCGACAAGATCACCAACTCCGACTTCAACCTGGTGGCCCTGGCCTGGATGGATGGCGGCTCGCGCAGCCTCTACACGAAAAAGCCGGTGCGCAGCCTGGAAGACCTGAAGGGCATGAAGATTCGCGTGCAGGGCAACCCGCTGTTCATCGACATGATGAACGCCATGGGCGGCAACGGCATCGCCATGGACACCGGGGAGATCTTCAGCGCGCTGCAGACCGGCGTAATCGACGGCGCCGAAAACAACCCGCCGACCCTGCTCGAACATAACCACTACCAGAGTGCCAAGTACTTCACCCTGACCAACCACCTGATCCTGCCCGAGCCGGTGGTGATGTCCAAGACCACCTGGAACAAGCTCACCCCCGAACAGCAAGCGCTGGTGAAAAAGGTAGCGCGTGAGGCGCAGATGGAAGAGCGGGTGCTGTGGGATGCGAAAACGGCCAGCAGCGAAGAGAAGCTCAAGGCCGCCGGTGTCGAGTTCATCACCGTCGACAAGAAACCCTTCTACGACGCGACCGCACCGGTGCGGGAAAAATACGGCGCGCAATACGCCGACCTGATGAAACGTATCGACGCGGTGCAGTAAGCGCGACCTTTCCTCCCGACCTCGGCAGGGCCGCGTCAGCCGCCCTGCCGCTTTGGTGATGCCCATGAAAAACCTCTTTCTGCGTGCCAACGACACGTTGTACCGCGCCTGTATCTGGGTCGCCGGCCTGTCGATCCTGAGCATGTCGCTGATCATCCCGTGGGGCATCTTCGCCCGCTATGTACTCGGCACCGGGGCCAGCTGGCCAGAGCCGGTGGCCATCTTGCTGATGGTGGTGTTCACCTTCGTTGGCGCAGCCGCCAGCTACCGCGCCGGGGCGCACATGGCGGTGGCGATGATCACCGACCGCCTGCCGCCGCTGCAGCGCCGGCTGGTGGCCCTGCTGGTGCAGGTGCTGATGGTTCTGGTGTGCCTGTTCATGACCGGGTACGGCACCCAGCTGTGCATCACCACCTGGAACCAGTTTCTGGCCTCCCTGCCCAGTGTGCGCGTGGGCATGACCTATGCGCCGATCCCAATCGGTGGCGTGCTGACCTTGGTGTTTGTGCTGGAAAAACTCCTGCTGGGCGACCAGAGCCACCGTAAGGTGGTGCGCTTCGACCAACTGGAAGAAAACGAAGGAGCGGCGTAAATGGATGCGTTCATTCTGTTGGGCAGTTTTATCGCGCTCATCCTGCTGGGCATGCCCGTGGCCTATGCCCTGGGCCTTTCGGCGCTGATCGGCGCCTGGTGGATAGACATACCGTTGCAGGCGATGATGATCCAGGTGGCCAGCGGGGTTAACAAATTCTCGCTGCTGGCCATTCCGTTCTTTGTGCTGGCCGGGGCCATCATGGCCGAAGGCGGCATGTCACGGCGGCTGGTGGCTTTTGCCGGGGTGCTGGTGGGTTTCGTGCGCGGCGGCCTTTCGCTGGTCAACATCATGGCCTCGACGTTCTTTGGTGCAATTTCAGGCTCGTCGGTGGCAGACACCGCCTCGGTGGGCTCGGTGCTGATCCCGGAGATGGAGCGCAAAGGCTACCCGCGCGAGTTCTCTACCGCCGTGACGGTGAGCGGCTCGGTACAGGCGCTGCTGACCCCGCCCAGCCACAACTCGGTGTTGTACTCGCTGGCGGCGGGCGGCACGGTCTCGATCGCCTCGCTGTTCATGGCCGGGGTGATGCCAGGGTTGCTGCTGAGCGCGGTGATGATGGGCCTGTGCCTGCTGTTCGCGAAGAAGCGCAACTACCCCAAGGGTGAGGTCATCCCGCTGCGCCAGGCGCTGAAGATTGCCGGTGAGGCACTGTGGGGCCTGATGGCCATGGTGATCATCCTGGGCGGTATCCTGTCGGGCGTGTTCACTGCGACCGAGTCGGCAGCCGTGGCGGTCGTCTGGTCATTCTTCGTGACCATGTTCATCTACCGTGACTACAAGTGGCGCGACCTGCCCAAGCTGATGCATCGCACGGTGCGCACCATCTCGATCGTGATGATATTGATCGGCTTCGCGGCCAGCTTTGGCTACGTGATGACGCTGATGCAGATCCCGTCGAAGATCACCACGGCGTTCCTCACCCTGTCGGACAACCGCTATGTGATCCTGATGTGCATCAACTTCATGTTGCTGCTGCTGGGCACGGTGATGGACATGGCGCCGCTGATTCTGATCCTAACGCCGATCCTGTTGCCGGTGATCACCGGCATCGGCGTGGACCCGGTGCATTTCGGCATGATCATGCTGGTGAACCTGGGGATCGGCCTGATCACGCCGCCGGTGGGCGCCGTGTTGTTCGTCGGCTCGGCGGTGGGCAAGGTGAGTATCGAATCGACGGTCAAGGCGCTGCTGCCGTTCTACCTGGCACTGTTCCTGGTGCTGATGGCGGTGACCTACATTCCGGCCATTTCGCTGTGGCTGCCTAGCGTGGTGCTGTAACCGCACCTCAGCCTGTAGGAGCGGCCTTGTGTCGCGATGGGCCGCAAAGCGGCCCCAGGTTTTCGGCGTTGTTGCGAATATTGCTGGGACCGCCTTGCGGCCCATCGCGACACAAGGCCGCTCCTACAACGACTGCGATAGGGCTGGAAAATCTACCTGCAAACGGATCCTGCACATGGCTGTCCCCTCCTCTGCTCCCCCGCTGTTCCCGCGCCAGCTGGCCATCGCCCTGCTGGCTCTGCTTGCCTGCTCATTCGCCGGTAACCATATCGCCGCACGCATCGCCTTCGATGACGGCACCGGTGTGCTGCTGGCCATACTCTGCCGTTCCGGCATCACCTTCCTGGTGCTGGCCGGCGTGCTGCTGTGGCAACGTCAGGCGCTGGCGCTGCCCGTTGGCACCCGCCGCTGGCAACTGCTGCTTGGCCTGCTGATCGCCACCCAGAGCCTGTGCCTGTATTCGGCGGTGGCGCGCATCCCGGTGGCCCTGGCCTTGCTGGTAGGCAATACCTTCCCGATGCTGCTGGCGCTGCTGACCTGGGCGCTGGGCGGTGCGCGCCCCACTGGCCGCACCGTGCTGTTCATGGGCTTGATCCTATGCGGCCTGGTGCTGGCGCTGGATGTGCCGGCACGTCTGGCCGACAGCGGTGCGGGCAACCCGCACTGGGCGCTGGGGGTCAGCCTGGCCTTCGGCGCCGCTTGTGCCTTTGCTTGCGCGTTGTGGATCACCGACCACAAGCTGGCTAGCGTGCGGGGCCCAGTGCGCAGCCTGCTGACCCTGCTGATCGTGTTCTCCAGCATGCTGCTCGCGGGCGCCAGCGGGGTGATGCCGGCCGGTTTGTCGCTGCCGGGCAGCAGCAGTGGCTGGGTGGCGCTGGCCAGCCTGGTACTGCTGTATGGGCTGGCGTTCAGCTTGCTGTTCGTCTGCGTACCCAGGTTGAACATGGCGCAAAACGCCCCGGTGATGAACGTCGAACCCATTGCCACTTTACTGCTGGGTTGGGCCCTGCTCGACCAGCAACTGGGCCCGCTGCAATTGCTCGGCGGCGCCGTGGTGGTATGCGGCATCGTGCTGCTGACGTACCGGCGGGCCAACTGATCGCTCTGCTCCAGAGGAACATTGCATGGCTGTGACCACACTGCACCTGCAGGACCGCCTGACCCGCCTGAGCCTGGCGCCGGAACTGGGTGCCAGCCTGGTCAACTGGCAGGTCAAGGCAACGGGGCAGGCGCTGCTGCGCCATACCGACGCGGCTGCCTTGGCCAGCGCCACGCCCAGGCGGCTGGCTTGCTACCCACTGGCGCCTTGGTCCAATCGGGTTGCCGAGGGGGGCTATGCCCGGCCGCAGGGCTGGCAGGCATTGGCGCCGAATACCGAGCACGACGCCTATCCCATTCATGGCAGCGCCTGGCAGCAGGCCTGGCACGTTGAGCATCACAGCGACCGGCGCGCACGGCTGACGCTGGACAGCGCCGTACCCTTCGCCTACCAGGCCACGCTGGATATACACCTGCATGAAGGCTGCCTGACCCTGGACCTGCATGTGACGCACCGGGATGATTCGGCCAACTGGTATGGGTTGGGCCTGCATCCTTATTTCCCGCGCTACCCCGATACCAAGCTGTCTGCGCCCGCGCGCAAGGTGTGGCTGGCCGAGGCTGGGCGCTTGCCGTCGTATCAGGCCACGGTGCCCGAGCCGTGGGGGTTCGAAGCACTGGGCCACCTGCCCGAGACGCTGGTCGACCACGCCTTCAGTGGCTGGCCGGGGCACTGTGTGATCGAACAGCCAGGGGCAGGCTACCGGCTGGCCTGTCGCGCCAGCGGGGCGGAGCACTTCTTGCTGTTCTGCCCGCCGGGGCAAGGCTTCTTCTGCTTCGAGCCGGTCAGCCACCCGGTCAACGCCCATCACCTGCCCGGCCGGCCGGGGCTGAGGCTGTTGCAACAGGGTGACACGATGAGCCTGGGGTTCAGCATGCAGTACCAAGCGTTGTAACGCATTGTGGGCGCTACGTGCTCACTCCAGTTGCTGGTCCCGCAGCGCCTGCGCCAGCATGTCGATGAAGGTTCTGACCTTGGCCGACCCGTACTTGCTCTCGCGGTGCAGTATGTGAATCGGCCAGGGTGCTTCCTCATACTCGGCCAGAATCACCTGCAACTGCCCGCTCGCCAGTTCATCAGCCACCTGGTATGACAATAAACGGGCAATCCCCAGGCCACCGCAGGCCGCAGCGATAGCCCCATCATTGCTGGTCACCGTCAGCCGCGGTTTCATGCGCACCAAAGTCGGCTCATCGGTCACGCCAAAGCGCCAGCCGGCTCGGGGGGACAGGTTGGTGGTACCGATCACCGCATGCCCGGCCAGGTCCGAGGGGTGCCTGGGCACACCGTGGCGCGCCAGGTAACCGGGCGCAGCGCACAACATGCGCCGGACCTGACCGACCCGCAGGGCCTTCAAACCGGAGTCGGGCAACGGGCCGATGCGCACGGC
This sequence comes from Pseudomonas sp. MB-090624, assembly GCF_003205245.1. Taxonomy (NCBI): domain Bacteria; kingdom Pseudomonadati; phylum Pseudomonadota; class Gammaproteobacteria; order Pseudomonadales; family Pseudomonadaceae; genus Pseudomonas; species Pseudomonas sp. MB-090624. Next base: position 39,401 of record NZ_QJRK01000056.1, read on the forward strand.
CACATCCATGCCTTCCTCGACCAGGTTCACCACGCGGTCGAGAAAGTAGGCGGCCACGTCGACTTGCGGATACTGCTGCAGGTAGCGAACGATGCTGGGCATGACGAACTTCTTGCCGAACAGGATCGGTGCAGTCACCGCCAGGTCGCCCTTGGGTGTGGCATTGATGCCGGCCGCCGCTTCGTTGGCCTCGTGAATGCTGGCCAGGATATGCCGGGTGTCCTCCAGGTAGCGGCCGCCTGCCTCGGTCAGGCGCACGCTGCGGGTGGTGCGCAGTAGCAGCTTGACCCCCAGCTGCTCCTCCAGGGCGCTGACGGCACGGGTGACGGCGGCCGGGGAGATGGCCAGGCGGCGGGCAGCAGCGGCGAAGCTTTCCAGCTCACCTACGGCGACGAATACCTTCATCAGGTGGATCTGGTCCATGCGAGCTCCTGGGGGCATGAGGTGCCGGGATTATTGTTCATCTGGGTATTTTCTGCTGCCCGCGAAGAGGCGGGCTGGTGTATCAGATGTCCAGCACCAGGGCCTGCACCCCCTCCTGCACCTGCGCCGGCACGGCACAACAGATCAACACCGACCCCGCCTCCGGTAGCTCTGCCGGTGGATGCGGGTAATGCACCTGGCCACTCACCAGTCTGGTCTTGCAGGTACCACACGAGCCACCCCGGCAACTGAACTCCGGCGCCAGCCCGCGCGCCTCGGCCAGCTCCAGCAAGGTACCGCCGCCGGGTGCCCAGCGCGCCTCCTTGGCCGACGCCGCAAAGTACACCGGTACTGGCTCGCTGGCAGCGGGTGGCTGCTGCAAGGCAGGCTGGTCGGCGTGCGGGTGCCGGCGCAACGTCGACGGCCCGAACGCTTCTGCGTGAATCCGCGCATCCGGCACATGCACGCCGCGCAACCCTTCATACAAGTCCTGGGTAAAACTGCCCGGTCCGCACAGGTAGAACTCGTAGTCGTCCAGTGCCAGCGTCGCCTTGACCTGCCCGATGCCCAGGCGCCCGGCAAACTCGTAATCCCGCCCAAGCAGCGCATGGCTTTCCGGCTGGCTCAGGGCGCGATGAATGTGCAGCAAGCCCTCGGCCCGTTGCTGCAAACTCGCCAGCTCCTGCCTGAACGGCAGGTCGGCCAGGCTACGCGCACCCTGGAACACGTGGATGGCCCGAGCCTGCCCTTGGCTCAATTGCTCACGCAGCATGGCCAGCAACGGCGTAATGCCTACGCCAGCGCCAATCAGCACCAACGGCCGCGTGCTCTGTATGTCGAGCGTGAAACTGCCCATGGGTGGGCGAACATCAAGCACATCGCCTGGCGCGATGCGCGCATGCAAGTGGCGGGAAACCGGACCCTGGGCTTTGACGCTGATGCGCCAATAGCCGTCGGAAGGTGCGCTGGACAAGCTGTAGGTGCGGATAAGCGGCGCCTCACCGTCGCGCTTGACCTGCACCGGAACATGTTGCCCGGGTGCAAACCCCACAGCACTATCGCTGGGCGGCTGGAGGTAGAACGAACGGATATCGCGGCTCTCCTGCTCTACCCGCAGCACCCGCCAGGCTTGCCATTGGCGCTGCTGCTGACGTTGCTGCAAACGCGCATCGGCCTCGGCCCAGGTGCCGGTCATCAGGCTGGTCGGGGCGTACTCCTTGAACGCCCAGCGCAGGGAAACCGCAGCCGGCCGCCACACCACCTGGTCGACCTCCAGCGTCCACAGCCGCTCTGCACCTTCGAACGCCTGGATGGCCGGGCTTTCCAGCAGCACCTCGGCACGCCCGCCCAGCTGCAGCACGTTGCCGTTGCTGAAGTCGATGAACAGCAAACCTGCCCTCGGGTTGACCAACAAGTTGCCCAAGGTGTTGAAGTGCAGGTTACCGGCGTAGTCGGGAATGGTCAGCGTATTGCCTTGGACCCTGACGAATCCTGGCCGACCGCCACGGTGGGACACATCCACCGAACGCTGGCCGTTGTCATGCTCGACATAGCTGGCGACGAAGAAGGTGTCGGCAGACTGGATCATACTGACGGTCGTGGCATCCAGGGCCGTCGCATCGATGCGCCCCTGGGCCGGTTCGGCGACGCGCGTGTAATCGCGCAACTGGATGTATTGCGGGCAGTTGCCGAACGACTGCTCTACCGTCACCTGCAATTGCCCTGCAACCTCCTGGCGAATCTGCCCGTTGAGGCGGTTGCGCCGGCGGGTGTGCAGTTCGATGCCCAGCAGGCCGATTGCCTGCCCGGCGACCAAGCCCGGGGTCGCCGGGTCATCGGCCGCTAGCCTGGTGTCAATGGTCAACTGGCGTGGGTCGGGCGAACTGACGAAACCTTCCGGCCCTTCCAGCAGCGTCGCCCAGGGCCGCCCCTGAGCGTCTACGCTGGCCGCCACCATGAACGGCAACTGATGGTAGAACGTGCGGTGCTGGTCGGGCATGTAGTCACGAATGACCTTTTGCCCGAACGCCTCCATGCGCTCTGCTACTCCGACCTTTTCCTGCAGGGTTTTCTCGCCCGCATGCCAAGGCGAGGGGCGGTGATCGGGGGACTGTTGCATGGTGGCGTTCCTCGCAGGGGCATCAGACGCTGGTCTGCAGCCCGATGACGGTGCGGGGCATCGGTACGAAGCCCGGCAATGCCTCGATCCGCGCCAGCCAGCTACGTACGTTGGCATACGGCTCCAGCGACACGTTGCCCTCCGGTGCGTGGGCGATGTAGGAGTAGTTGGCGACGTCGGCGATGGTCGGCGTGTCGCCTGCCAGGAACGGCGACTTGGCCAGTTCGGCATCAATCACCTTGAGCAGGGTGTGCGCCCGGGTAATCACTTCGTCAGTGTTGAACGAAGCGCCGAACACGGTCACCAGGCGTGCAGCGGCCGGGCCAAAGGCCAGCGGGCCTGCAGCGACCGACAGCCAGCGTTGTACACGGGCGGCAGCGGCTGGCGCTTCGGGTAGCCAGGTGCCGTTGTCATATTTTTTGGCGAGGTAAACGAGGATTGCGTTGGAGTCTGCGATCACCGTGCCGTTGTCATCGATGACCGGTACCTGGCCGAACGGGTTGAGGGCCAGGAAGTCCGGCTGCTTGTGCGCACCTTTGGCCAGGTCCACGAACACCAGCTCGGTAGGCAGGTTGAGCAGCGAAAGCATCAGCTCGATGCGGTGGGCGTGGCCGGACTTGGGGAAGTTGTAGAGCTTGATCGGGTTCGACATGGGCTTGGCTCCTGGTCAGCACCGGATTGGGCTGATGGAGCACATGCTGCACTGATTCGGCTGGCAGCAGAATCAGTGCGCGGGGGAAACCATAATTTCGCCAGATGGAATAATTAACCGCCCCATTACAAAAAACAGTCTGCGTTTTTCGGGTGCTTGCTGACGGATCCGCAGTGCGGCCCCAGCAAGCACCGCAGCAACCGAGCCCGTGTGCCTCAGTGCGGCTTGTTGAAGTAGCGGAACAAACCACGCGCGGCTTCGATCACCTTCGGCACACAGGCCTGTATCTCCGCTTCGCTCATCTGGTCCAGCAGCTCGAAGTTATCCTCCAGCCCATGCAAAGAGATGGCTTTGAGTAACTGGTCCTGCTCTGGCGGCAGAGCTTCCCAGTTGGCGACCTGGGTAGCGCGCATGTAGCCGAAGCACCATTCTTCCATCACGACCACGGTGCCCTGCTCGTCTTCTGTTTCCTCGAACAGCGGCTCGAACTGATCAATGTGGTCGCCCAACTGTCCGGCGACTTGGTCGGCATACCGCAGCATCAATGCCACATAGGCTTCTTCATGGGCCGGTTTCTTGAACTTGGGCACCTTGCCACCTGCCACTGCCGGCAGCCAGTGCTCGGGGGTGACCGTGGTCGGCGAGCTAGCCAGCGCGGTGAAAAAGCCATTGAGCTCGGCCAGGTTGAGTACCGAGTAGTCGTTGCCGTAAGTGATCAGCAGGTCTTCGAGGCGGTGCAGTTCTTTTTCGCTGAGTGGCGGGAGCATCGGGCAGGGAATCCTTGCTAGCAAAAGTGTGTGCACCCTAGCACAGCAATGCTTGGAGGGTTGCCCGTGCAAGATACTGCACGGGCAAATTTCTCAGGTGGGCAGCCAACCCGGCAACTCATGCTGCCGGTCGGCGCCAATCAGCAGCCACAGCAAAATGCGGCACTTGCGCGGGCAGAGGTGCCCGGCCATATGCACACCTTTTTTCTGCAAGTCGATCTCGGAGCCGGAAAACCCGTATGTTGCGCGGGCTGTAGCCCCCTCACCTGTACGAGTGGCGACAATGACTGGCAGGGTTGGCGTCATGTGCTCCAGAACATCAGACCAATTGCCGGAAACATGGCCGGCGCCGAACCCGGCGATGACCAGCCCGTCGTAGCGCAATGCGGGCAGAGCCTGCAGCAATACAGTGTCGGCGTCCAGGCACGCTTCCAGCAGGATGACGCGCTGGTCGGTACGCCCCGGTAGCGGGAGTACCTCCCGCCTGTCTGGGGGATGGCGGTACGTTGCAACACCCTCTACAACTTCCCCCACAGGACCGAAACCAGGCGAGTCGAATGCCGCTATCGCCAGGCTGGCTGTCTTGCGAACCTTTGTCGCACGATGGATCTGATCATTCATCACCACCAGCACACCACGCCCACCGCTGCCTCGTGCCAATGCAACCTGGGCCGCAGCCAGAAGGTTGGCCGGGCCATCGTTGCCCGGCTGGCTGGGCGAGCGCATTGCACCGGTCATCACCAAAGGCGCATCGAATGGCCAAAGCAGGTCAAGGAAATAGGCCGTTTCCTCAAGGCTGTCGGTGCCTTGGGTCAGTATCACGGCCCGGGCACCGCCCTCGACTTCGCAGCGAGCCCAGGCCAGCACTTCCAGCAACGCGTTGAAGCTGAGCGATGCACTGGGGACCAGGCTCAATGACGTTACAGTCAACTGCGCCATTTCGCGCAACTGCGGTACCTGAAGCAGTTGCTGCTCACAATCCAGGGTGGGCGTTACGCCACACCCACCCGCTCTAGCCTGCATGCTGACCGTCCCGCCCAAACTGGCGATCGAAAGCTTGGGCAGGTCCGAATGCTCAATCATCCTTCTCCCCCCACCAGTAACCCGATCAGCGGTACGATTCCCAACGTGCTGATCGCCATCGACACCACGTTGCCGATGTAGCCATGCACATAACCCGGCAACCGCTGCGTGATCGCCACTGCCAGCGGCGGAGCCACCAGGGCCCCCAGCACTGCACTGGCCACAATGACTTGCCAACTACCGCCATGCGTCAGCACGGCGGCCGGCACGACCGAGACAATCGGAATGTAAGTCGGGTACAACCCCCGGGCTTGCCACTGGCCGCGCCAGAATACGACGCCTACCAAGGATGCCAAGGCCTGTCCGGCCACAATGTGCAACGCCAACATTGAGCCGTATGCAGGGGCTGCCGGGGCCAACAGGTGAGCCAGTAACAAGCCTAGTAGTAGACCCAGACTAGCCAGCTCATTGCCAAAGAAGGGTGCTTCACTGAAATCGGCCAGTACACGCCGCAAGGTCCAGATCACACCGTAGGATGGCTGGCTGGCCACAGGTTTCACAACGTCGGGTTCGTGGCTTTGACGGACCCATGACGGGTAGCGCTTGCACAGCAGGAAAGCGGCGACACTTGCCACGGCCATACCACTCACATTGCCGATGACCACAGGCAACTGCAGGGGGTAGCACAGGTAGTTGACCAGCAGCAGACTCGCCGGGGTTACCAGTATTGCCCCCAGTAACGCGCCTGCTACCGCCACCCGCCAGCCCGCCCCATACAACAGCACCGTGGCTGCCGGCAACGACACGAAGGCCACGAACGTTGGTTGCCAGGTACCACTGGCCAAGGTCCATCCCCACAAGGCATGGCTAAGTAAAAGGCCCATCAGCGAGCTGGTGAACACCCATGGCCACAGTCCACTTCCATAACAGATTGCAAAACCCTGCCAGCGATACCCGCGAAGATGGGCCCAGTGCGCCAGGCTGGCGCCTAGCAGCAAGCCCAGCGCAGGCAGCTCATGCTTGTAGAATGCGACCTCGCTGATATCGCCCACTATCCAGCGCAAACGACTCAGCGGTTGGTCCAGTGTCGCCGCCAGTTGCCCGTAGTCTGGCCACGGGCCTGACGCAAGGCTGGCTGCCAGCAGCATTGCCAGGCAGGTGAAGATCAGCACGGGGGCGTGCTGCCGATTGGGCAGCAGTAATGGCTTCATGTGCGGATCCTCAGCGTGGCATAGGCGCATGCAGGCGGTAGCCAAGCGCAGCATCGTAGAGGTCGGTACGGCGATCACGCTGCAGGTCGTTGAGGCTGTTCCAGATCGGCGCTGAACGCGCGCTGCTGAGGTCGACATCGGCGTAGACAATGCTTTCCTCCTCCGCACTGGCCACAGCACCAATGGGCCAACCGTTGGTTCCGGCAATCAACGAACAACCGAGAAAGCGCCCTCCTCGCTCACTGCCGATACGGTTTGCGGCGGCGATGTAGACATTGTTCACATGCGCGGCTGTCATGGTCAGGTACGACGCCATGCAACGCCCTGTTTCATCAAACAGCGGAGGCGGTGTCCACACCCAATTGTTCAAGCTGCATATGATGTCTGCCCCTTGCGCTGCCATGAGCCGTGGCACTTCAGGGAACCAGATGTCCCAGCAGATCAGCAGGCCAATACGGCCGATTGGCGTCTCGAATACAGGGAAGCCGAGGTCGCCAGGGGTGAACCAGAGCTTTTCCTGGTTCCACAGGTGGGCCTTGCGATAGTGGCCTAGCAGGCCGTCGGGGCCAAACAATACGGCGCTGTCGTAGAGCTTGAGGCCCTCACGCTCGGCGAATCCTGCTGCCAGGTACACCTGATACTCCCTGGCGAAATCAGCCCAGGCTTTCAGGCTACGGCCTGCCTGCAACGTTTCGGCATGCGCATAGGCCTCGGCACGGGAGTGGAAGGTGTACCCGGTGTTGGCCAGCTCGGGCAGCACGATCAGATTGGCACCTTCACGCACCGCACGCCGGGCCAGTGCCAGGCCTCTGCTCAGGTTGCCATCGCAGTACTCTAGCCCGACTTGTGGGTCGTACTGGATGACAGCGATGCGGACAGGGCTGACGGGGGGGCAATGTTCGGACATGGCGACTTCCTTTTTGTGGTTGTTTTGGAAGGTCGCCAGTAGAGCGGGGTTGGGTTTTGGAGGGACAGTCGGGCGATTCTCAAGCAGTTGAAGGATCTTGGAGAGAATTGAGTGGGAAACGCCCTAGGATAAAGAGCGGGAAGGAGTGATTGCCCACAGCCAGCTGACGCAGGAGCATAAGCTCCCAGCGCCTGCTGGCTCTATGAAGGGCTTGTGGAGCTGTTTACACCGCCAGCGCGCGCTCACGCAGCTCGCTGTTGAGGATGCGGTCGTTTTCGCTGTAGTCGACCGGGCAGTCGATCACGTGCACGCCTGGGGTCTTGATGCAGTGCTCCAGCAGCGGCAGCAGGCCGT
>NZ_QJRK01000057.1:0-46619 GCF_003205245.1 Pseudomonas sp. MB-090624
AACTCAGCAGTGAAACGATGCATCGCCGATGGTAGTGTGGGGTTTCCCCATGTGAGAGTAGGTCATCGTCAAGATTCATTTCGCAAAACCCCTATCTGCGCATGCAGGTAGGGGTTTTGTCTTTGTGGGCCAAAAATAATCCCCGGCACCATCACTGTGGGAGCGGGCGTGCCCGCGAACACGGGCGAAGCCCGTGCCATGCCCCCCAGGGAACGCATCACGCGTGATATCGTTTCCCCCACCAACCTCAGCTCAGCACCTGCCAGAGAGTTTCCGATGCCCCACACCACCCATCTTCACCCCGGCTTCATGATCGTCCACGGCAACCGCCTCGACGATTTGCGCAGCCTTGTGGTGAGCTGGATGCGTCGTTACCCGCTGGCACCGTTGGAAAACGAAATCGCCCTGGTGCAGAGTAACGGTATCGCTCAATGGCTCAAGCTGGCGCTGGCGGAAGACCCGCTGGAGGACGACCAAGGTGGCTGCGGCATCGCCGCTGCAATCGAGGTTCAACTTCCCGGCAGCTTCATGTGGCAGTTGTACCGCAGCGTGCTGGGGCGCGATGAAATTCCCGAGGTATCCCTGCTCGACAAAGCGCCGCTGACCTGGCGCCTGATGCGTCTGCTACCAGCGCTGATCGAGCGCCCGCACTTCGAGCCGTTGCGCCGCTTCCTGACGGATGACGGTGACCTGCGCAAGCGCTACCAGCTGTCCGAGCGCCTGGCCGATCTGTTCGACCAGTATCAGGTCTACCGGGCCGACTGGCTCAGGGACTGGGCAGCGGGTGAGCACGTGCTGAACACCGCCCGTGGCGAACGCAAGGCCCTGCCCCCGGCTAACCGCTGGCAGGCCGAGCTGTGGAAGGCCTTGCTGGAAGACGTCGGCGAAAAAGGCATGGCGCAAAGCCGGGCCGGCGTGCACCAGCGCTTCATCGAACGTATCAATAGCCTGGAACAGGCTCCCCCCGGGTTACCCTCGCGGGTGATCGTGTTCGGTATCTCGTCGTTGCCGGCCCAGGCCTTGGAGGCATTGGCCGGCCTCGCGCGCTTCAGCCAGGTGTTGTTGTGCGTGCACAACCCTTGTCGCCACCACTGGGCGGACATCGTTGCCGACAAAGACCTGCTGCGCCACCAGTACAAGCGTCAGCAGCGCAAACAAGGCATGCCCTTGCAGCTCGACGACCAGGCCCTGCACCAACACGCACACCCATTACTGGCTGCGTGGGGCAAGCAAGGCCGAGACTACATCAACTTGCTCGACAGCTACGACGACCCGGGTAGCTACCAAGGCGTGTTCAGCGATGGTCGCATCGACCTGTTCAGCGATGGTTCACCCGCCACGCTGCTCAATCAATTGCAGGACGACATTCTCGAACTCCGCCCGCTGGCAGAAACGCGCGCGCTGTGGCCGCCAGTCGATCCCGCCAACGACCGCTCGATCCGTTTTCACATTGCCCACAGCCCCCAGCGCGAAGTGGAGATTCTCCACGACCAGCTGTTGGCCCGCTTCAGTGCCGACCCCACATTGCGCCCGCGTGATGTCATCGTCATGCTGCCGGCCATCGATACTTACGCGCCGCACATCCGCGCCGTTTTCGGCCAACTGCAGCGCAATGACCCCCGTTACATACCGTTCACCCTGACCGATCAAGGGCAGCGTGGCCGGGAACCTCTGCTGATTGCGCTGGAACACCTGCTCAAGCTGCCGGACAGCCGTTTCGCCGTCAGCGAAGTGCTCGACCTGCTGGATGTCCCGGCGGTAAGAGCCCGGTTCGGTATCCGCGAAAACGACCTGCCTACCCTGCACCGCTGGATCGAAGGCGCAGGCATTCGCTGGGGCCTCGATGCCGAGCAGCGAGCCAGCCTTGGCCTGCCCGCCGGGCTTGAACAGAACACCTGGCGCTTTGGTTTGCGACGCATGCTGTTGGGGTATGCCGTAGGCGTGGGCGAAGCGTGTGACGGTATTGAGCCGTACGATGAAATCGGTGGTCTGGACGCAGCCCTGATCGGCCCGCTGGTGGCCCTGCTCGACGCACTGGATGTCGCCTGCCAGGCCCTGGCCGAACCGGCCACCCTCAGCCAGTGGGGCGAGCGCCTGCATGCCCTGTTGCATGTGTTCTTCCTGGCCGAGGACGAGCACGACGAATTCCTGCTGATCCAGTTGCAGGATCTGCGCGATAGCTGGCTTGAAGTATGCGAAACGGTCGGCCTGCAGGACCCTCTGCCATTGACCGTGGTGCGCGAGGCCTGGCTGTCGGGGCTGGACCAAGGCAAGCTGTCGCAACGTTTCCTGGCGGGCTCGGTGAATTTTTGCACGCTCATGCCCATGCGTGCGATCCCATTTCGGGTGGTGTGCCTGCTGGGCATGAACGATGGTGATTACCCCCGCGCCCAGCAGCCGCTGGACTTCGACCTGATGGCCAGCGACTACCGCCCCGGTGATCGCTCACGCCGTGAGGACGATCGTTATCTGCTGCTCGAAGCGCTGCTGTCGGCACGTGACCAGCTGTACGTCAGCTGGGTCGGGCGCAGTATTCGTGACAACAGCGAACGCCCGGCCTCGGTGTTGATCGGGCAGTTGCGCGACCACCTTGCGGCAGGTTGGCAGCTGAACGGCGCACAGCAGGGCCAGGCGACACAGGCTGGCGAGCAACTGCTGCACGCCCTGACCCAGGAGCACCCGCTGCAACCGTTCAGCCCGCGCTACTTCCAGAAGGGCAGCCCGCTGTTCAGCTATGCCCACGAATGGCAAGTGTTGCACCAGCAGAGCGAAGGCGACCCGCAGGGCGAACCAGCCCTGGCGCCCTATCAGGATGATGAAGCGCTTACCCTGACCCAGCTGAGTGACTTCCTGCGCCACCCGGTTCGGCATTTCTTCAGTCAGCGCCTCAAGGTGTACTTCGAAGCGCTGGAGGCGCCGACCCCGGACGAAGAACCCTTCACCCTCGACACCCTGCAGCGCTACGGCGCCAGTGAAAGCCTGCTCGGTGTCGCCTTGGCCGCACCGGGCGACGCCGAGCAGGCCCTGCAGGCTCAGGCCCGGCGTTTGCAGGCTTGCGGCGTGCTGCCACTGGCGGGGTTCGGCGAGCTGCTGCAAAGCGAGTTGATCGAGCCGTTACCCGACCTGCTGCAACGCCACCAGCAGTTGCTGCAACGCTGGCCGCGCTTGGTCGAGGGCGCTTTGCCCGTTCATTTCGAGCACGGCCGGCACCGTCTCGAAGGCTGGCTGGGGCGGGTATTCCAGGCCGACGACCAAAGCCTTCTGAGTATTACCACCGTGCCCAATACCATCAGTGCGGGGCGCAACAACCTGAAGTGGCACCGCCTGATCGCGCCCTGGGTCACCCACTTGGCGGCCTGTGCCGCAGGCTACGCCTACCATAGCGCCCTGGTCGCCAGCGACCTGACCCTGTTGCTGGCACCGTTGCCGCAAGGCGCCGCCGGGCAACTGTTGGGCGACCTGCTGGTGGCGCGCCAGGCCGCGATGAACGCGCCCCTGGCGGTCGCCGCCAAAACCGCTTTTGCCTGGCTGGCCCACGACGATGCCGACAAAGCCCTGGCCGCTGCGGCCCGCGCCTACGAGGGCGATGAACGCAACAGTTTCGGCGAGCGCAGTGAAAGCATCGCCCTGGCTCGGCAGTTCCGTGATTTCGCCGCACTCACCGCCGACGAAACCTTTGAAGGCTGGTGCGAAACCTTGTACCGCCCATTGTTCACCGCACCCTGGCAGACCCTGGGCAACCCGGAGAAAGGCGCATGACCCAGGCCCGCCCCTTGGCGTTGAGTTTCCCCTTGCATGGCAGCCAGCTGATCGAGGCCAGTGCCGGCACCGGCAAGACCTTCACCATTTCCGCCCTGTACCTGCGCCTGATCCTCGGGCATGGCGGCGAGCAGGGTTTTGCACGCGAACTGCTGCCACCGCAGATTCTGGTGGTGACCTTCACCGACGCCGCCACCAAGGAGTTGCGCGAGCGTATCCGTGCCCGCCTGGCAGAAGCTGCACGCTTCTTCCGTGGCGAGCTGGAGGGCGCCGACCCTTTGCTGCACCAACTGCGTGACGACTACCCGCAAGAGGCCTGGCCGCGCTGTGCCGGGCGCCTGGAAATTGCGGTGCAGTGGATGGACGAAGCAGCGGTATCGACCATTCACGGCTGGTGCCAGCGCATGCTGCGCGAGCACGCTTTTGACAGCGGCAGCCTGTTCACCCAGACCCTGGAAACCGACCACAGCGAGCTGCTGGGCCAAGTCATGCGCGATTACTGGCGGCGCTTCTGCTACAGCATGCAAGGCCAAGCGCTGGCGTGGGTGCGCAGCCATTGGGTCAGCCCCGACGCCTTGCTCCCGCGCATTCGCCCCTTGTTCGGCCGGGTGCGGGCCGAGCAGCACGGCGCGGAACCGGCGGCACTGATCGAGGCATCGCTGCAGCAGCGCAGCGAACAGTTGGCCCGGCTCAAGGCACCTTGGCTACAGTGGGCCGAAGAGCTGCGGCAGATCTGCCGCAATGCCCTGGCGGCCAAGCAGGTCGACGGCCGCAAGATGCAGGCGCGCTATTTCGAACCCTGGTTCGACAAGCTCCACGCGTGGGCTACGGACGAACAACAGGTGGAGCTCGACCTGGGTACCGGCTTCACCCGCCTGACCCCGGCCGGCATGGCCGAGGCCTGGAAGGGCGAGCCACCCGCGCATCCAGGCCTGGATGCCATGCAGACCCTGGCGCAACACCTGCAAGCCCTGGACAGCCCGGATGCCCCCCTGCTCGAGCATGCCGCCAATTGGGTTTCGGCACGGTTTGAAGTGGAGAAGCGCCGGCGGGCAGAAATGGGCTTTGACGATATGCTGGTGCGCTTGCAGCACGCACTGGCCAGTGAAACCGGCGAGCGTCTGGCCGGGCTGATTCGTGAGCAGTTCCCGGTGGCCCTGATCGACGAATTCCAGGACACCGACCCGGTGCAGTACGGCATTTTCGAGCGTATCTACCAGATCGGCGAAAACCGCCCGGACACCGGCCTGTTCATGATTGGCGACCCGAAGCAGGCGATCTACGCCTTCCGCGGTGCCGACATTTACACCTACCTCGCCGCACGGCGGGCCACCAGTGGTCGGCTGCACAGCCTGGACACCAACTACCGCTCCAGCAAGGCCATGGTGGCGGCAGTCAATCAGGTGTTCCTGCAGGCCGAGGCGCGTCAGGGAGGGCGCGGGGCGTTCCTGTTCCGCGGTGCGGATGACAACCCGTTGCCGTTCATCGAGGTGCACGCCAAAGGCCGTAGCGAACAGCTGGTGATCAACGGCGAAGCCAGCGCTGCCCTGCAATGCTGGCAGCTGCAGAGCGAAGAGCCGGTATCCGGCAGTGTCTACCGCCAGCAACTGGCCGCCAGTTGCGCCAGCCACATTGTCGATTTGCTCAATGGCGGCCAGCAAGGCACGGCCGGTTTCCGCAGTGCCGAAGGCGCACTGCGCCCCTGCCTGCCGTCAGACATCGCCATTCTGGTGCGGGATGGCCACGAAGCGCAGCTGGTGCGCGCCGAGCTGGCCGCACGCGATGTACGCAGTGTGTACCTGTCCGACAAGGACTCGGTGTTCGCTGCCCAGGAAGCCCACGACCTGCTGGCCTGGCTCAAGGCCTGCGCCGAGCCCGATTCGGAGCGCCTGCTCAAGGCGGCCCTGGCCAGCCTTACCTTAGGCCTGTCGTTGCCCGCACTGGACCGCTTGAACCAGGACGAGCGGGTCTGGGAAGGCTGGGTCATGCGGTTCCGCTACTACCGCGAAACCTGGCAGCGCCAGGGCGTACTGCCGATGCTGCGCCACCTGCTGCATGACTTCCAGCTGCCGCGCACGCTGATCCGCCGCAGCGATGGCGAACGGGTGCTGACCAACCTGCTGCACCTGGCCGAGTTGCTGCAGCAGGCAGCTGGCGAACTGGATGGCGAACAGGCGCTGATTCGCCACCTGGCCGAGCACCTGGCCAGTTCTGGCCAGGCTGGTGAGGACCAGATCCTGCGCCTGGAAAGCGACGAACAGCTGGTCAAGGTGGTGACCATCCACAAGTCCAAGGGCCTGGAGTATCCGCTGGTCTACCTGCCGTTCATCTGCACCAGCAAACCTGTGGACGGTAGCCGGCTGCCGCTGGCCTGGCACGACCCTGAAGGCCACGCCCACCTTACCCTGACCCCAGACAAGGAGCAGATCGAACGCGCCGACGATGAGCGCCTGGCCGAAGACCTGCGCCTGCTGTATGTGGCCCTTACCCGTGCCCAGCATGCCTGCTGGCTGGGTGTCGCCGACCTCAAGCGCGGCAACCAGAAAACGTCGCAGTTGCACCGCTCGGCGTTGGGGTATCTGCTGGGTGGCGGCCTTGCCCTGGCCAGTTCGGCGCAGTTGGCCGACTGGTTGCAGGCCCTTGCCGCGGGTTGCCCGCACATCGCCTGCCCAGGCCTGCCGCCGGCGCAGCAGCAGGTGTATCGCATGCCCCACGCCGCGCGTGAATTACTGCCGGCACGCAAGCCACGCCGCGCCGCCGCTGAGCACTGGTGGATCGCCTCCTACAGCGCCCTGCGCGTGGGTGACCAAACCCTCGGTGCCGACAGCTCGCAGGCCCAGCAACTGCAGGATGACGAAGTCGTCGATGTACAGGTGCTGCGTGAAGTCCCGGCCGACAGCGGTGATATCCACCGCTTCCCGCGGGGGCCGAACCCCGGCACCTTCCTGCACGGTCTGCTGGAGTGGGCGGGCCGCGAAGGCTTTAGCCTGGTAAGCCGTAACCCGCAGTTGATCGAGCGAACCGTTGGCCAGCGCTGCAACCGCCGAGACTGGACGGGTTGGATCCCCACCCTCAGCCAGTGGATGCAGCGCTTGCTGAACGAGGCCTTGCCGTTGCCCGGCAGTGGGCAGAGCGTGACGCTCGGGGAACTGTGCACTTACCAGATCGAAATGGAGTTCTGGTTCGCCAGCCAGCGTGTCGACGCCGAGCAGTTGGATCGTCTGGTAGCACGCCACACCCACCCCGGCCTGGCGCGCCCGGCGGCGCAGCCGACGCTGCTCAATGGCATGTTCAAAGGGTTCATCGACCTGGCATTCGAGCTGGACGGCCGCTATTACGTGACCGACTACAAATCCAACTGGCTTGGCCCGGATACCCAGGCTTACGATGCCCTGGCCATGGAAAATGCCATCCTCGAACACCGCTACGACCTGCAGTACGTGTTGTACCTGCTGGCCCTGCACCGGCAACTGCGCGCGCGGCTGCCCGATTACGATTATGACCGCCACGTGGGCGGTGCCTTGTTCATCTTCCTGCGGGGCGCCAGCAGCAGCGGGCACGGCGTTTACTTCACCAAGCCACCGCGTGAATTGATCGAAAGCCTGGATGCGCTGTTCCGTGGCGAGCACCCGCCCACCCAGCAGGACCTGTTTGCCGGAGCCCTGTCATGAGCCGTAGCCTTGTCGACCTGTTGCCCACCCCATTGCACGCCGAGTACCTGCTGGCGCTGGCGCCGCAAACTGACAGCGGTGACCTGCTGCAACTGCTCGACCGCTGGGTCGAACGCGGCTGGCTACGGCCGCTTGACCGTGCGTTCGTGTCATTTCTGGAAGAGCGGGCCCCAGGCAGTGACCCCTTGCTGCTGCTTGCCGCAGCGTTGGCCAGCCATCAACTGGGCCACGGTCACGTCTGCCTCGACCTGCAGCAAACCCTGGCCGAGCCCGACTTTGCCCTGTCGTTGCCGCCAGAGGGCGACGCACTGACCGGCCCGTTGCTGTTGCCTTCGCAATTGCTGGCCAACCTCGACTTGCAAGCATGGCGCCAACGCATCGTTGCCAGCCCGCTGGTGGCCGCTGGCGACGCACCGGGCCAGCAGGCGCGCCCACTGGTACTCAGCGGCCAGCGCTTGTACCTGCGCCGTTACTGGAGCTACGAGCGGCGTATCGACCACACCTTGCGCCTGCGCCTGAGCCAGGCTGAAGCAGCGCCGGCGGACTTGCCGCAACGCCTGGCTCAGTTGTTCGAGGGCGGCGCACCGGCAGGCCAGGTGGACTGGCAGAAGCTCGCCTGCGCCCTGGCCACCCGCGCCGGCTTCAGCATCATCACCGGCGGCCCCGGTACGGGCAAGACCACCACGGTGGTGCGCCTGCTGGCGTTGTTGCAAGCGCCGGCGGTGGAGCAGGGCAGGCCATTGCGTATCCGCCTGGCGGCACCCACCGGCAAGGCCGCTGCGCGCCTGACCGAGTCCATTGGCCAGCAGGTCGAGCGCCTGCAGGTCAGTGCCCAGGTACGCGAGCAGGTGCCGACCGACGTCAGCACCGTGCACCGCCTGCTCGGTAGCCGCCCGGGTTCGCGGCACTTCCGCCACCATGCGGGCAACCCGTTGCCGCTGGATGTGCTGGTGGTCGACGAAGCCTCGATGATCGACCTGGAGATGATGGCCAACCTGCTCGACGCCTTGCCAGCGCGGGCACGCCTGGTATTGCTGGGTGACAAGGACCAGCTGGCCTCGGTCGAGGCCGGTGCCGTGCTGGGTGACTTGTGCCGGGACGCCGAAGAAGGCTACTACGCGCCGGCCACCGCCAGCTGGCTCGAACAGGTCAGTGGCGAATCGCTGGCTGGCAGTGGCCTCAAGGTTGGCGATGAACAGCGCAACCCGCTGGCCCAGCAAGTGGTGATGCTGCGCTTTTCGCGGCGCTTTGGCGAAGGCAGCGGGATTGGCCAGCTGGCGCGGCTGGTCAACCGGCAGGACGCCCATGCGGCGCGCAACCTGCTGGCCGTGCCGCCGGCTGATGTGCACAGCCTGGTGCTCAGGCACGAGCAGGACCGCGCCTTCGACCGCCTGCTGCTCGACGGCTTGAACCAGGGCAGCGAAGGGCCACAAGGGTACCGCAGTTATTTGCGTACCCTTGGCCGCTATCGGCCATTGCTGGAGACCCCGTTCGACGACCCCGCCTGGGAGCAGTGGGCGGGCAAGGTGTTGCACAGTTTCGAGGACTTCCAGTTGCTGTGTGCGGTACGCCGCGGTGCCTGGGGCGTCGAAGGGCTCAACGAACGGGTGGCGCGGGTGCTGCACGGCGCCGGCCTGATCGACAGCCAGCAGCCTTGGTACGAAGGGCGCCCGGTGCTGGTCACCCGCAACGACTACGGCTTGGGCCTGATGAACGGCGACATCGGCATTGCCCTGCGTTTGCCGGACGAGCGCGGCGAGCCGCTGCTGCGGGTGGCCTTCCCGCGTAATGACGGCAGCGGCGGCGTGCGTTTTGTCCTGCCCAGCCGCCTGAATGAAGTGGAAACGGTCTTTGCCATGACGGTGCACAAGTCCCAGGGTTCGGAGTTCGGCCACACCGCACTGGTACTGCCCGACGCACTGAACCCGGTGCTGACCAAGGAGCTGGTCTACACCGGGATCACCCGCGCCAAGCACTGTTTCAGCCTGGTCGAGCCGCGCCAGGGCATTTTCGAAGAAGCGGTGTCGCGCAAGGTAAGGCGCATTTCCGGGTTGATGCTGGAGCAAGTCTGACCCCGGCCGAAACCAGGTGGAGATCCCCTGTGGGAGCGGGCATGCCCGCGAACACGGGCGCAGCCCGTGCCCACCTCCGCGGTGCACGCTTTCCGACATTGATACGGCCATATGCTATCGTTGCGCCGAGACCAGAAAGGATTTTGAGAGATTCCCCACATGCATGTGGCCGCAAGACGTGTGACAAGCTGTGCGGTTTCGCTATTGCTGGCCGTCCTGTTTATCGCTATGGGTCCTGCCCGGGCGGACACCGCAACCACCAACGCCCAGGTGCAGCAACGGGCCAAGGCCGTCACCCAGGTCGTGCTGGGTATTTTCAGCTACGCGCGCTGGCCGGTGGAGCCGTCTCCATTGCGCCTGTGCCTGGTCGGCCCCACCGAATACGCGGACGACCTGATCAAAGGCCAGGTGCAGGAGTCTGGCCGCCCGCTGCAAGTGAAGCGCTTGCTGGCAGATGACAGTCAGGTCGCTCAGGCGTGTGATGCGATCTACATCGGCAAGCTCGACCAGCGCCAGCGTGACAAGCTGTTCGAGCGGGTCAGCGGCTACCCGGTCCTGAGCATCAGCGAATCGAATGACCCATGCACCATCGGCAGCCTGTTTTGCCTGCGGGTCAGCGACCAGCAGGTGGCCTTCGAGGTCAACCTTGACTCGGTGGCGCGCTCCGGGGTGCGCATTCACCCCAGCGTGCTGCAGCTGTCGCGGCGCCGGGCGGTGCAACCATGAAGCCGACCCGCAAGCGCAGCCTGCGCCCAACCCTGCGCTCGGTACTGGGCCGTGCACACCTAAATGTCGCCTTGCTGGCCGTGGGCCTGGCCGGTGTGTCCTTGACCCTGTTGGGCGTGCTGGCCTTGAGCGTCTACGCCAATCACAACCTGCAACTGATTGCCCGGTCGATCAGCTACACCGTGGAGGCGGCGGTGGTGTTCGATGACAGTGCCGCCGCCAGTGAAGCGCTGGGGCTGATCGCCAGCTCCGAGGAAGTGGCCGAGGCCAGGGTCTTCAATGGTGAAGGCGAGCAACTGGCGCGCTGGCAACGTGCCGATTCGGGCATGCTTGCCCTGCTGGAAGCGCAGGTCGCCAGCGCGTTACTGGACGAACCGGTCAAGCTGCCGATCATGCACCAGCAGCAACAGATCGGGCGCATCGAACTGGTTGGCCAGGGGCGTAGCCTGTTGCTGTTCATGCTGGGGGGGCTTGCCGGTATTCTGTGTTGCACGGTTTTGAGCGCCTTGGCTGCCCAGTACCTGTCGCGGCGCCTGCTCGGCGATATCACCCGGCCGCTGCGCGGCCTGGCCAGCGTCGCCCACGCCGCCCGCCGCGAGCGCAGCTTCGATCGGCGTGTGCCGGAAACGGCGATTGCCGAGCTCAACGAGCTGGGGAATGACTTCAACGCCCTGCTGGACGAACTGGAAGTGTGGCAAAGCCACCTGCAGAGCGAAAACCAGACCTTGGCCCACCAGGCCAGCCACGACAGCCTGACCGGCCTGCCCAACCGTGCCTTCTTCGAAGGGCGCCTGAGCCGCAGCGTGCGCAACGCAGCCAGCCAGCAGGATCACATGGCGCTGCTGTTCCTCGACAGTGACCATTTCAAGCAGATCAACGACACGCTGGGCCATGCGGTGGGGGACGAGGTGCTGATCAGCGTGGCCGAGCGCCTGCGTGCCCAGTTGCGTGAGCATGATCTGGTGGCGCGTTTGGGCGGCGATGAATTCGCCGTGCTGCTGACGCCCTTGCAAACGCGCCGGGATGCCGAGCACATTGCCGAAAAAATCGTCGCCAGCATGAAGCTGCCGGTGCAGCTGGACAGCGGCCGCAGTGTCGCCACGTCGGTGAGCGTCGGTATCGCCTATTACCCGGAAGACGGCGCCGACCCGGCCAGTCTTCTGAATGCCGCCGATGCGGCGATGTATCAGGCCAAGCGCAAACGGCGTGGCCATTGGCAAGTGGCGCAGACGGAACGGTCCGCCAACCCTATCGACAACAGGAGCTGAACCCGTGATACAGGCTTTACGTTTTCCACTGTGGGCCGTGTTGCTCGCTGTGCTGGCGCTGACCGGCTGCCAAAGCGCGCCGCCCAAGGGGCTGACCCCGGAACAGATTGCCGTGCTCAAGCGCGAAGGCTTTACCCCCACCGATGAAGGCTGGGCGTATGACTTGTCTGGCAAAGTGTTGTTCGGCAGTGACCTGGACAGCCTCAACAGCCAGAGCCAGGCGATTGTCGAGCGGATCGGCAAGGCACTGCTGGGCGTGGGTATCCAGCGTGTGCGGGTAGACGGGCATACCGACTCGTCGGGCAAGGCGGCCTACAACCAGGAGTTGTCCGAGCGCCGCGCGCAGAGCGTCGCCAAAGCCTTGGTCGGGGTCGGCATGCAGCCGCAGAACATCCAGAGCCAGGGCCTGGGCAGCAGCCAGCCGGTGGCAGACAACCGCACCAGCGCCGGGCGGACCGAGAACCGGCGCGTGTCCATCGTGGTGGCGTCCTACTGAGCCCCGTCACTGCTGGGCAAAGCGCATTTCCCGAGTCTGCCCCATCAACAACGGCGCATTCGCCTCAGTCACCCCGCGAATGTAATCCCACAACAGGGTGATCCGCTTCAGCTTGCGCAGGTCCTCCCGGCAATACATCCAGAATTGCCGGGTCACCTCGATGTCCTCTGGCAACACCGTGACCAGCCGTGGATCCTGTGCAGCCAGGAAACACGGCAGGATCGCCAGCCCGCGCCCCTGCAGCGCCGCCGTGTACTGGGCAATCACACTGGTACTGCGCAAATGCGCGCTGGCCCCGGGAATCAAGTTGGCCAGGTACAGCAACTCTGAGCTGAACGCCAGGTCGTCCACGTAACTGATGAACGGGTGCCTGGCCAGGTCAGCCACCTGGCGTATCGGCGCATGGCTGTCCAGGTAGCCCTGCGTCGCATACAGCCGCAAGCTGTAGTCGCACAGCTTGCAGCACACATAAGGCCCATGCTCGGGCCGCTCCAGGGCGATGACGATATCCGCTTCGCGCTTGGACAGGCTGATGAAGTGCGGCAGCGGCAGGATATCCACCGAAATGGCCGGATAGGCGTCGACGAAGTGGCTCAACTGCGGGGTAATGAAGAAACTGCCGAAGCCTTCTGTGCACCCCATGCGCACATGCCCCGACAACGCCACGCTCGACCCGGATACCTGCTCGCACGCCATGTGCAGCGTGCTTTCGATCGACTCGGCATAGCCCAGCAAACGCTGGCCCTCGGCGGTGAGAACAAAGCCGTTGGTGCGCGACTTTTCGAACAGCAACGTGCCCAGCGCCCCCTCCAGCGAGCTGATGCGCCGCGACACCGTGGTGTAGTCCACGCTCAGCCGTTTGGCGGCACTGCTGGCCTTGCGGGTACGGGCCACTTCAAGGAAAAACTTCAAATCGTCCCAGTTGAGCGCGCTCAGGGATGTGAGATCTTTTTGCATGATGATCCGGTTTTTTTGTGCGTTCTTGTTGGATGTTTGCACATCTATACTCGAAACAAGCCTCAGGACGCCACCTCGCGTTTGCTTGGCGCTGGCGATCTCGTCCCGACAATAATTCCAAGGAGAACGCAGATGAACGCACCGCAATCCCCGAACCCGACCAAGGTCGACCCGGTGAAGCTGCTGATCGACGGCCAGTGGGTCGAGTCCAAGACCACCGAATGGCGCGACATCGTCAACCCGGCCACCCAAGAGGTGCTGGCGCGCGTACCGTTCGCGACGGTAGAAGAAGTCGATGCAGCCGTAGCCGCTGCCCACCGTGCCTTCAAGACCTGGCGAGACACCCCGATTGGCGCGCGCATGCGCATCATGCTCAAGCTGCAGGCGCTTATTCGCGAACACACCAAGCGCATTGCCCAGGTGCTCAGCGCCGAGCAGGGCAAAACCCTGGCTGACGCCGAGGGTGATATTTTCCGCGGCCTGGAAGTGGTGGAACACGCTGCTTCCATCGGCACCTTGCAGATGGGTGAATTCGCCGAAAACGTCGCCGGCGGTGTCGATACCTACACCCTGCGCCAGCCTATCGGTGTATGCGCTGGCATCACGCCGTTCAATTTCCCGGCGATGATCCCCCTGTGGATGTTCCCCATGGCCATCGTCTGCGGCAACACCTTCGTGCTCAAGCCGTCCGAGCAGGACCCACTGTCGACCATGCTGCTGGTCGAGCTGGCGCTGGAAGCCGGTGTACCGGCCGGGGTGCTGAATGTGGTGCACGGTGGCAAACAGGTGGTGGATGCCATTTGCACTCATCAGGACATCAAGGCGATTTCCTTCGTCGGCTCCACCGAAGTGGGCACCCATGTGTACAACCTGGCCAGCCAGCACGGCAAGCGTGTGCAGTCGATGATGGGCGCCAAGAACCACGCCGTGGTGCTGCCCGATGCCAACCGTACGCAAACCATCAATGCCCTGGTCGGTGCCGCCTTCGGCGCGGCGGGCCAGCGCTGCATGGCCACCTCGGTGGCGGTGCTGGTGGGCAAGGCCCGTGAGTGGCTGCCGGACATCAAGGAAGCAGCCAGCAAGCTCAAGGTCAATGCCGGGTGTGAGCCAGGCACCGATGTCGGCCCGGTGGTTTCCAAACGCGCCAAGGAGCGTGTGCTGGGCCTGATCGAAAGCGGTATCAAGGAAGGCGCCAAGCTGGAACTCGATGGCCGCGACGTCACGGTGCCGGGTTACGAGCACGGCAACTTCGTTGGCCCAACCCTGTTCTCGGGTGTGAAGACTGACATGCAGGTCTACACCCAGGAAATCTTCGGCCCGGTGCTGGTTACCCTGGAGGTCGATACCCTCGACGAAGCCATCGCCCTGGTCAACGCCAACCCGTTCGGCAACGGCACTGGCCTGTTCACCCAAAGCGGCGCGGCAGCGCGCAAGTTCCAGAGCGAAATCGATATCGGCCAGGTCGGAATCAACATCCCGATCCCGGTACCGGTCCCGTTCTTCAGTTTCACCGGCTCCCGTGGGTCCAAGCTCGGCGACCTTGGCCCATACGGCAAGCAAGTGGTGCAGTTCTACACGCAGACCAAGACCGTCACTGCCCGCTGGTTCGACGACGACAGCGTCAACGACGGCGTGAACACCACCATCAGCCTGCGCTAAGGAGACGTCATGCGTATTGCATTCATTGGCCTGGGCAACATGGGCGCGCCCATGGCCCGCAACCTGATCAAGGCCGGGCACCAGTTGAACCTGTTCGACTTGAACAAGGCTGTACTCGCCGAGCTGGCCGAACTGGGTGGGCAGATCAGCCCGTCGCCCAAGGACGC
Organism: Pseudomonas sp. MB-090624; assembly: GCF_003205245.1. Classification (NCBI taxonomy): domain Bacteria; kingdom Pseudomonadati; phylum Pseudomonadota; class Gammaproteobacteria; order Pseudomonadales; family Pseudomonadaceae; genus Pseudomonas; species Pseudomonas sp. MB-090624. The sequence goes on from NZ_QJRK01000057.1 coordinate 14,776, forward strand.
GGCGGCCAACAGCGAGCTGGTGATCACCATGCTGCCTGCCGCTGCCCATGTGCGCAGCGTATACCTGAACGAAGATGGCGTGCTGGCCGGTATTCGTGCCGGTACACCTACCGTGGACTGCAGCACCATCGACCCGCAGACCGCGCGCGAGGTGTCCAAGGCTGCAGCGGCCAAGGGCGTGGACATGGGCGATGCGCCGGTGTCCGGTGGCACCGGCGGTGCGGCAGCCGGCACGCTGACGTTCATGGTCGGTGCCAGCGCCGAGTTGTTCGCCAGCCTCAAGCCGGTGCTGGAGCAGATGGGCCGCAATATCGTCCACTGCGGCGAGGTGGGCACCGGGCAAATCGCCAAGATCTGCAACAACCTGCTGTTGGGTATCTCGATGATCGGCGTGTCCGAGGCCATGGCGCTGGGTAATGCGCTGGGCATCGATACCCAGGTGCTGGCCGGCATCATCAACAGCTCGACCGGGCGTTGCTGGAGTTCGGACACCTACAACCCGTGGCCGGGCATCATCGAAACCGCGCCAGCATCGCGTGGCTATACCGGTGGCTTTGGCGCCGAACTGATGCTCAAGGACCTGGGGCTGGCGACCGAAGCGGCGCGCCAGGCACACCAGCCGGTGATCCTGGGGGCTGTGGCCCAGCAGTTGTATCAGGCCATGAGCTTGCGTGGCGAGGGTGGCAAGGACTTCTCGGCTATCGTCGAGGGGTATCGCAAGAAAGATTGACGCAAGAGGTGGGCTTCATCGCGGGCCAGGTGGCCACATAACCCTGTGGGAGCGGGCATGCCCGCGAACACCGGCAAAGCCGGTGCCATCCACCACGCTGCCCGTTTCGCGGGCGCGCCCGCTCCCACAGCGTTAGTTGTAGAGTGTCTGATCAGGCGAAAACGAAATACTTGCGCACGGTCTCGACCACTTCCCAGGTGCCTTTCATACCCGGTTCAATGACGAACACATCACCCGCCTTCAGGTGCTTCGGCTCTTCGCCTTCCGGGGTGATGATGCAGTAGCCATCGAGGAAGTGGCAGAACTCCCACTTGTCGTAATTGACCTCGAACTTGCCCGGGGTGCAGATCCAGGTGCCCATGATCTTGCTGCCGTCGGCCGACAGGTAGGCGTTGAGGTTCACGGTGTGCGGATCGCCGCCGATGCGCTTCCACTTGGTGGCGTCCACGACCGGCGTGGGGCAGGTTTCGCGCAGGACGGTGATGAAATCGGACATGGCACAACTCCTGGTGACTGGCTGAATGACGGGTCACCATAGGGCCATCGGCCGAGCCGCAGTTGCCTGGGCTCGACGTCCAGCTGTCTGGTCGCGCTATGCCCACCAATACCGCACAAAGTGGAAGAACACTGGCGCTGCAAAGCACACCGAATCCATGCGGTCGAGCATGCCGCCGTGGCCTTCGATCATGTGCCCCCAGTCTTTCACCCCACGGTCACGCTTGATAGCCGACATCACCAGCCCGCCGAAGAAGCCCATGGCGTTCACGGCCAAGGCCATCAGTGCTGCCTGCCAGAAGCTGAAGGGCGTGATCCAGCACAGCAGGGCGCCGATCAGGGTGGCCAGCGCTACGCCGCCGGCCAGGCCTTCGACGGTCTTGGAGGGGGACAGGTTGGGCGCCACCTTGTGTTTGCCGAACAGCTTGCCGCACACGTACTGCAGCACGTCGCTGAGTTGCACCACCAGAATCAGCCAGGCGATCAGCAGCAGGTTGCGGCCCTCGTAGCCGGGGATGTCCAGGGTCATCAGGGCCGGCACCGACGACACGCAGTACACGGCGATCATCAAGCCCCATTGCACTTTTGACGCACGCTCGAGGAACCGTGTGGTGTCACCGCCCAGGCTGGCGAGGATCGGCAGCAGCAGGAACAGGTACACCGGGATGAAGATGCTGAACAGGCCGTACCAGTCCATGGCGATCAGCACGTACTGCACCGGGAGTGCCACGTAGAAGGCTGCCACCAGTGCCGGGTAGTCGCTGCGCCGGGTAGGGGTGAGGGTCATGAATTCGCGCAGGGCATAGAACGACACACCGTAGAACAGCACGATCACACCGTACTTGCCGAACACAAAGGCAATGCCGATCACCACCACCATCACCCACCAGGCATTGATGCGGGCGTTGAGGTTGTCGATCACGGCGTGCGGCGCCGGGCCGGCGCGCCATTTGAGCAGGCGGCCGACCACGCTGGCCAGCAGCAGCAGGGCGCCGATACCGGCAAACAGGGAAAGGGTGTTGTTGTCCATGTCAGGCATCCTTGGGGGCCAGGTTCAGCAGGGCCTGGCTGGCCCGCTCGAGAAACGCCTGCTTGCTTTCATCGGCGTGCAGGTGCAGCGGTTCGCCAAAGCTCAGGGTGCACAGCAACGGCAATGGCAAGGCGCGCCCTTTGGGCATCACCCGGTTGAGGTTGGCGATCCAGACCGGTACCAGTTCGACCTGCGGGTGGGCGGCTGCCAGGTGATACAACCCGCTTCTGAAGGGCAGTAGCGGTTCGTCGCCAAGGTTGCGCGTGCCCTCCGGGAAGAAGATCAGCGAGTCGCCCTGGGCCACCGCGTCCAGCACCGGCTGCAAAGGGTTGCCTTGCCCTTCGCTGCGCTGGCGCTCGATCAGCACCCCGTTGAAGACCTTGCGGATAAGAAAGTCGCGGATGCCCGGCCTGGCCCAGTAGTCTGCGCCGGCCACCGGGCGCGTGCGTTGGCGCAGCCCTTGCGGCAGCGAGGCCCACAGCAGCACGAAGTCGCCGTGGCTGCTGTGGTTGGCGAAATACAGGCGCTGCACCGGCAGCGCCGAGCACCCCAGCCAAAGGGCGCGGGCACCGGTAATCAGGCGGGCGGCCGAGGTGATGACATAAGCAGTCAGGTTGGCGAGCATAGGCAGGTGGTCATCCCTTCAAAGGCAGTGTCAGCAGGGTAGCCAAGGCTAGCGACAGCTGCAGGCCCAGGCATACGGCCTGACGGCGCAACAGGCCCAGTGCGGCCCGGCTGCGGGCAGGCCAGGCGCGGCCGTCGGTGGCCTGTGGTTTGAGTTTCAGTTCGAACAGGGCGCGGTCCAGGGCCTGGGTGTCAGCCGGCAGGTCTGCGCTATTGGCCAGGTGGGCAAACAGTTCGGCATCGATAGCCACGCGGATGGCCCAGTATTTGTGGAACACGCCGAGCACCAGCAGCACGCTGCACAGCAGGCTCGCCAGCGGATGCAGTGGGGCATTGAGCAGCGGTGAAAGGCCATACGCCAGGGCGAGCAAGGTGAGGCCGTCGGACAGGCGCTCCAGCTGTTTCCCTCGGCCCAGCAGGCTGGCGGCCACGCGCAGGTTCATGGCTGTGCTCCCAGTTGCTGAAGAGCCTGGTGATGCGCGTTGCGCAGTACGATGCCGGGGCGTGCTTGGCGAATCAGTGCTTCTGCCTGTTGGGCGTCGCTGCTGCGGCCGGAGAGCAGCAGCCACGCGGCCACGGCGCTGGCGCTGCGCGAGTAGCCTAAAGCGCAGCACACTAGCACCGGGCCCTGGGCGCGCAGGTGTTCGATGGCGTTGGCGGCCTGCTGTAGCAGGGCAACGTCTGGCGCTATCAGATCCAGGGTAGCGAAACACTGATAGTCAAGGGCTGACGCGATCGTCGTAGGAGCGGCCTTGCGTCGCGAAAGGGCTGCGGAGCAGCCCCGACAGTTTCTGCTGCGAAGCTGAAAACCCTGGGCCGCTTCGCGCCCCTTTCGCGACACAAGGCCGCTCCTACACTGGTTTGCGTTACACGGCAGTTCTGCGCACAGATCAACAATTGCAGCGAACTGCGTGTCGCGCCCTGGGATTCTCCCCAGGTACACACCATCGCACACCTCGTCGGCCTGTGGATGGCGCCGGGTCCACAGCCGCGAATTGAGCCATGCGCCCGCCAGATAGGGTGCCAGCAGCCACCGGCTTGCAGGCGACAAGCGCCCGTCATCACCCTTCTGAAAACCACCCGCCCCGAACACGGTGTAGTTCAGCGCCACCAGCCCCAACGACACCGCCGGCCAACTCAACCACAGCCAAGCCCCGCCCATCGCAGCGGCAGGGAGTACACACAGCAGCGCGCCCAAGGCATAACAAGCGGCAACCTTCCAGCGCTTGGCATCCTGAGCAAGACGGGCCGCCTGAAAGGGCAGGCGCCCTTGCTGCGGCCACAGCCACAGGCAGGCAAACCCCGCCAGCGCCCCCGTGGGCACATCGATGAAATGGTGCTGCCAGGTGGTCAGCACCGACACCCCGATCAGCGCCATCCAGCCATGCATCAGCCAACGCCAGGGCTGGCGTTGCACATGCCGGGCAAACATCGCCCAGATGATCACCAGCAAAGCGATGTGCAGCGAAGGCGCCTGGTTGAATGGCTTGTCGAAGCCCATCAACACGTCGAACAGCCAGCCGAACAGCCCGTCCAGGCCCGGCCGCTCGAAGGTGAACCGCAGCGGCCACAGCAGAAAACAGCAGACGCTGATCACCTGTGCGCTGAGTAACGCCAGCGCGTGGCGGTCCATTTCCTGGCGTGTGCGCGGCAGCAGGAAGGACAACCCGTACAGCAGGTCGATCGACCAGTACGGGATGATCGTCCAGGGCCACAGCGGCATGCCGTGCTCCCAGCCGAACACCAGGCTGCCGACATCACTGCGCCCAGCCGTGTAATTGTTCGCCAGCCCATAGCTGAGGAAGAACAACGGCCCCAGCAGCAGAAGCCAGAACACACCCCGGCGAATCAGCCCGTGCTCGCGTGGCGGGCTCACTCAGCGCACCCGCTGTGCCAGGCTGACGCTGAAAATGCCCCATTCATCGATGCGCTGGGCCAGCTTGCGGAAGCCCGCGGCCTCAACCAGCTGGTCCATCTCGGCCTGGCTGCGCCGGCGCATTACCCAAGCCTCGCCACCGCGGTGGCTGGTGAGGGCGCGGGCAATCATCTCCAGTTGCGGGTGCCATGGCTGGCCGGTGTAGACCAGGTAGCCGCCATCCTCTATGGCGTCGGCCAGCCCGGCCAGGGAATTGCCCACCAGTTGGTTACTGGGGAAGAGCTCGTACAGCCCTGAAACCACGGCCAGCGTTGGGGGTTGTTCAAGTGTGGCCAGGCTCTGGCGATCGAAAGCATCGCCCTGTACGAAGCGGGCGATGTCGGCCAGGCCCTTCTCGCGGATCAGCGCGCTGCCTTGCTGAACGTTCAGTTCGCTGTAGTCGCGCAGAAGGATCGAATCTGGCAACTGCTCAAGGCCTTGAAGGGCTTCGAGGATATAGCGGCCATGGCCGGCCGCGATATCGACAATGTGCACGGGCCGTTGCTGTTCACGCAGGTGGGCGATGGCCAGGCGCAGCAATTGCTCGACGTGCAGTTTGCGTTGGCGAATGCCACGCCAGCCGATGGCGTCGAGGTAGTTCTGGTCGATCATGCGCCCCAGTTTGCCCTTGCCGGTCGGCTGGTTGCGGTACACGTAGTCGAGGGTGCTGCCAGAATCGAAGCCGGTGTCAAACCCAAGCTTCACGCCCGCAGACAGCCCCTTGCCCAAGCTCAAGCCAGCGCGGGTGGCGCGCCAGTAAAGGTCGCGGGGCGAGTTGCGCGGCAGCGGCGCAGCCAGGCTTTCTGCCTCGGCGCAACTGGCCCCGGTCTTGTCGGCATCCAGCAGTGAGGGCAACGCGGCGGGGCTGGCGAAGCAATGGTCGACAAACCGTTCGATGCGCCTCAGGGCATGGGCCCGATCACGTTCACCCAAGGTGTCGTGGAAGAACCCGGGCAGTATGTGCATTTCCTTTCGTGTGCTGCCGAGCCGGTCGAAAAACCGTTCTTGCGGTTGGCGCTCGACCACGAAATCAGCCCCGGACACCAGCAACTGGGTCGGCACCTGGATGGCCTGGGCGTCGGCCACTACGCGGTCGGCGGCCTCGTACAGGCCCAGCAGCATGGTTACCGAAATGGGCCGGCTGATCAGCGGGTCGGCCACGTACGACATCACCCGCTCAGGGTCGTGGGTGAGCAGGCGCGGCTTGACGTAGCTATTCACGAAGAAATTGCCGCGCAAGGCCTTCAGCAGCTTCAGGCCTGGGCGGGCAAACGGCACGTACAGCTTGACCTTGAACGCTGGCGAGGCCAAGACCAGGCAGCGCACCTTGGGCGCGTAGTCGTGGGCCCAGGTGGCGATCAGCACGGCGCCGACGCTTTGTGCCAGTACCACCAGGTCCTGTTCGGCGATGCCGTGGTGGGCCTGGATGTGTTCGATGAAGGTTTGCACGTCGCGCACACTGGTGGCGAACCCCGGGCTGTCGCCACGTGCGCCTGGCGAGCGGCCGTGGCCGCGGGCATCCCAGGTGAAGAAGTCGTAGCCCGGCATGTCCAGCTCATCGGCCAGGTGGGCCATGCGCCCGCCGTGCTCATGGCCCCGGTGGAACATCACCACGGCGCGGCGTGGCTGGTGTTCGTTGCGGGTGGCAGGCCAATGACGGTAATGCAGATTGACACCGTCATGGGTGGGGAAGTGCAGCGCTTGCGCTTGGCGCATGGTCAACGTCCTTTTGCGACGACGATAGGCTCAGCGGGTTTCGGCCAGGCCCTGGCGAACCCGGTTGTAGAGGGTATAGAGCGAGAGCGCGAGGATGACCAGCAACAGGCCGTTGATCCAGGCGCCATCGAGCAGGCCAAAGGCGACGCCGGTGCCCAGCACGCCGAAGGCGAAGGCCCTGTCGCTCTTGCCCATAGGCCCGTCGTAGCGCCGCGAGGCGCCTGCCAGCGGGCCCATGACACCGGCGTACTCGCTGAAGGTGGCGCACAGCACCACCAGCACCACCAGCGCAGGCGACACCCCGGCCAACAAGGCGAAGGGCAGGTACAGCGCTGCATCGGCAATCACGTCACACAGTTCGTTGAGGTAAGCACCGAGGGTTGATTGCTGGCCGAACTCCCGGGCCAGCATGCCGTCGACGGCATTCAGCGCCATGCGCAGCAGCATCCAGATCGGTACCAGGATGAACAGCCAGGTGATGTGCGGCAGGGCGGCCAGCAGCAGGCCCACCAGGAGCGATACCACGGCAGCGGTGACAGTGACCTGGTTGGCGGTGACGCCTCGGTCGTAAAGGCGTTGCACGGCCGGGCGCAACAAGGCCTGGAAGCGTGGTTTGAGCTGGTAGATCGAGGCCACTGGACAGTCCTTTTTAGTGGGGCGTCATGGCGCCATTGTGTGTGAGCCTTCTTCGCGGGTAAACCCGCGAAGAATCCAACGCAGTGCATGGCACCGGCTGCGCCGGTGTTCGCGGGCGCGCCCGCTCCTACAGGGACCGCGCCAGCTTTTAGTAATTGAGCAAGACAGTTGCTCCCATCAGCCGATCAACCAACCCCGACGCATACCCTGGCAACGCCGCAAAGTCCCGCGCGCACACCAGCAACCGGCGGTTGGCCCAGGGTTCCGCCAGGGCTACCCAGTGCAGCGGCAACAGCCCTTGCCAACGCTTCACCGCCGCCAGTGGCACCACCCCGACCCCAGCCCCGCCTGCAACCATGCGGATCACGCCATCAAACCCTTCGGCCCGCACTCTCACCTGCATGCGCCGCCCTTCCCGCAATGCCTGTTCCTCCAGGTACAACGCCAATGCACTGCCTGCTCCAAGCCCGACATGACCATGCGCCAGGCTGTCGATGAAGCTGGGGGCAACCTCGCTGGCCAGCGGATGGCCAGGCGGCGTTACCAGCACCAGTGGGTCGTCACGAAACGGCCGGGTTTGCAGGTGCCCGAAAGGCGCGGCTGATGAAACAATGCCAAGGTCTGCCATGCCTTGCGTAATCGCCTGCACGATGCGCAGGCTCGGCAGTTCCTGTATGTCCACGCTGACGCCGGGGTTTTCAGCCAGGTAACCGGCCACAAGTTCGGGCAGGTACTCCGTAAGTGCTGCGGTGTTGCACAGCAGGCGCACTTGGCCGTGCTGCCCCTGCGCGTACTGGCCCAGGTCGAACTGCAGGCGTTCGACCTGCTGGGCAATCAGGCGGGCATGCTGCAACAGCGCCTGGCCGGCCGGGGTCGGCTGAACACCGCGGCGGTTACGCTGCAGTAAAGGGATGCCCAGCGACGCTTCCATGGCCCGGATGCGCGCACTGGCTGCCGGCAGCGACAGATGGCTGCGGCTGGCACCGGCGGTGATGTTGCCGCACTCCAGGGTGTGCTGGAACAGCTTGAGGTCGATCAAGTCAAAATGCATGTGCCTCTGCCTTAGCAAGAGTCTGGCTAAGGGTATGGCAGATTTTCAGCCTGCCCGCCACGGGCCATTATCGGCCCATGAATACCTTGCTCGCTTTCTACCACAACATAGGCCCCGCTCTGTCGCTGCTGGTGGTGCTGACGTTCCTGCTGGCCGGCGCAGTGAAAGGCGTGATCGGCCTGGGGCTGCCCACCATCGCGATGGGCCTGCTGGGCCTGGCTATGCCTCCGGCGCAGGCTGCAGCACTGCTGATCGTGCCGTCGACCCTTACCAACCTTTGGCAGTTGGCCAGCGGCGGGCACCTGCGAGCGTTGCTGGCGCGGCTGGGCCCGATGCTGGCGCTGATCTTCATTGGCACCTTGCTGGGCAGTGCCTGGCTGGGCATCGACAGCGGGCCATGGGCCGCGCATGCGTTGGGTGCGGCCTTGCTGGCGTACGCGGTGTACGGGCTGGTTGGGCCGGGCTTGCGCTTGGCAGCGGCGCACGAGCGTTGGCTGGGGCCTGCGTGCGGGCTGGTGACGGGGGTAATCACGGCGGCAACCGGGGTATTCGTGATACCTGCGGTGCCCTACTTGCAGAGCCTGGGCCTGAGCCGCGAGCAGATGATCCAGGCGCTGGGCCTGTCGTTCACGGTTTCGACCCTGGCACTGGCTGTTGGCCTGGCCGGGCAGGATGCCCTCGGTGGCCAGGCCTTGGGTGCTTCACTGCTGATGCTGGCGCCAGCCTTGCTCGGCATGCTGGCCGGGCAGTGGTTGCGTCAGCGCATCAGCGCGTTGCTGTTCAAGCGTTGTTTCTTCATCGGCCTGGCCGCACTGGGCGGCCACTTGCTGATCAACGGTTAGCGCTGGATGCGCTGAGCATGTCGACCTGCTGGATATCGAAATCGCGCTCAAGGTAGTCCATGCGTTTTTCGAAGAAGGCGGCCATGTGCGGCAGGGCTGAATGCACATCCAGCGCGGCCTGGTCGGCCCACACTTCGAAAAACACGAACAGGCTCGGGTCCTGCTGGTCGCGCAGCATGTGGTACTCGATGCAACCTGGCTCCTGGCGGCTTGGCTCGACATAAGGGCGGAACAGGTTTTCGAACGCATCGGCCATTTCCGGGCGGGTCTTGGCTTTGAGAATGAAGGCGATCTGCTCAGTCATGAGGCGCTACTCGGTGAGGGGTGGTGAACCGATTCTACGGCAATAATGTGATGTTGATTCGTGACTTCTGGTCAATTGTATTTTTCCCGGTGACTTCTGTATCCCGCCCCATCGAACCTCTAACCTGCCGACATCAAATTTTGACTCGGCCGGGGAGGCCAGCATGAAAAAGATTCTTCTGCTCAATGGTGGTAAACAGTTCGCTCACTCTGATGGCCGCCTCAACACGACCTTGCACGAAGCGGCCATCGCCCACCTGGACCGCGCCGGTTTCGATGTAAAGCAGACGTTCATCGACGGTGGCTACGACGTGCAGGCCGAGGTCGAGAAGTTTCTCTGGGCCGATGTGATCATCTACCAGATGCCGGGCTGGTGGATGGGCGCGCCGTGGACGGTGAAGAAGTACATCGATGAAGTGTTCACCGCAGGCCATGGCAGCCTCTACGCCAACGATGGCCGCACCCGCTCGGATCACACGCAGAAGTACGGCAGCGGTGGCCTGGTGCACGGCAAGCAATACATGCTGTCGCTGACCTGGAACGCGCCGCAGCAGGCCTTCGATGACCCGAGCGATTTCTTCGAAGGCAAAGGCGTGGATGCGGTGTATTTCCCGTTCCACAAGGCCAACCAGTTCCTTGGGATGACCGGCCTGCCGACTTTCCTGGCAACGGATGTGATGAAGCGCCCGGATGTGCCGGCGGCGCTGGCAGCTTATGAGGCCCATCTGGACAAGGTGTTCGGCAAGGCAGCGTGATGGGTTGCCTGTACTGGCCTCTTCGCGGGCTGGCCCGCTCCCACGGGTGAGGTGGGAGCAGCCCACTTGGCCTGGACATGCGATTATCTGATCCTTGCACAGACCCATCACAGGCCCGAATGTGAAAACCCGATCCGAAGAACTCCAGGTGTTCGTCGCCGTCATCGACTGCGGCTCGATCTCCGCCGCTGCCGAGCAGATGGGCCAGACCCCGTCCGCCGTCAGCCGCACGTTGTCGCGCCTGGAGGGCAAGCTGGGCACCACTCTGGTCAATCGCACCACCCGGCGTATGGACCTCACCGAGGAAGGGCGTTTTTTCCTCGACCGCGCGCGGTTGATCCTGCAGCAGATGGACGACATGGAAGAGCGCCTGTCGATGAACCGCCAGACCCCTACCGGGCGTCTGCGCATCAACGCTGCCGCCCCTTTCATGCTGCATGCCATCGTGCCGTGGATCGGCGAGTTCCGCCGCCAGTACCCGGGCATAGAGCTGGAGCTGAATACCGACGACCTGATCATCGACCTGCTGGAGCACAGCACCGATGTGGCGATTCGCATCGGCGAACTGGCCGACTCCAGCCTGCATGCACGCAATCTCGGCTGCAGCCCGGTGCAGGTGCTGGCAAGCCCCGCCTACCTGGCGCAGCATGGGACGCCCCAGCGTGTCGAGGACCTGGCCAACCACTGCCTGCTTGGCTTCAGCCAGCCCGACTCGCTCAACCAGTGGCCACTGCGCCATGCCCAGGGTGACCGCTTCGGCATCCGCCCCGCGTTGCTGGCTTCCAGCGGCGAGACCCTGCGCCAGCTGGCGCTGGCCGGGGAGGGCATCGTCAGCCTGTCGCATTTCATGACCCACGAAGACATTCGCAGCGGGCGCTTGCAGGTGCTGTTGGGTGAAGCCAACAACGGTTACCGGCAACCGATTCACGCGGTGTACTACCGCAACACGCAGCTGGCCCTGCGTATTCAGTGCTTTCTGGATTTCATCCAGCGCAAGCTGGCCATGTACGCCTGCTGATTTGCCTGAACGCGACAAAGCCTGCCCACGGGCGGCGAAACGCCCTGCGGTTGATTGCACAGTCCAGGCGCATCGGTCTTACTGACTGCTCGACAAAAACAACACCAAGGAAGTGTCATGCGTATTGTCCCGTTTCAGTACCTGGCTCTCGCAACCGCGATCCTGAGCTGTTCCTCGGTTTACGCTGCGGATCTGGAAGGCGGTGCAGTGGCTGCCCCCGATCAATATGGTGCACAGGTCGCCGCCGATATCCTGAAAAAGGGCGGCAACGCAGTCGATGCCGCCGTGGCCACGGCCTTCACCCTGGCGGTGACCTACCCCGAGGCCGGCAATATCGGCGGCGGCGGTTTCATGACCCTGTTCGTCGACGGCAAGCCGTATTTCCTCGACTACCGCGAAGTGGCGCCCAAGGCCGCCACGCGCAACATGTACCTGGACGACAAGGGTGAGGTCATCGAGAACCTCAGCCTGGTCGGGGTGCGCGCCGCTGGCGTACCCGGCACGGTAATGGGCTTGTGGGAGGCGCATCGCAAGTTTGGCAAGCTGCCCTGGAGCGAGCTGCTGACCCCGGCCATCGGCTATGCGAAAAATGGCTTCAAGGTCGCGGAAAAGCAGTACCAGTACCGCAACGATGCACAGGGCATGTTCAAGACTGCGACCAACTTCAACGATTACTTCGGCAACATGAAGGTTGGCGAGCTGTTCAGGCAGCCCGAACTGGCCCAGACCCTGGAGCGTATCGCCGCCAAAGGCGTCAGCGAGTTCTACCAGGGCAAGACTGCCGATTTGCTGGTGGCGCAGATGCAGGCCGACAAGGGCCTGATCACCAAGCAAGACCTGCAGGATTACAAGGCCGTATGGCGTGAGCCGATGGCCGTCAGCTGGCGTGGCAACGTGGTGTATACCGCGCCACCACCCAGCTCCGGCGGTGTAGCCCTGGCTCAGTTGCTGGGCATCAAGGAAGACCGCGCGGCGGACTTCAAGGGGGTGGCGCACAACTCGGCGCAGTACATCCACCTGCTGGCCGAGATCGAGAAGCGCGTGTTCGCCGACCGCGCCGACTATCTCGGTGACCCGGCCTTTACCCAAGTGCCGGTGGATAAACTGGTGGCCAAGGACTACCTGGCCAAGCGCGCTGCGCAGGTCAACCCGAAAGCCATTTCCGACACTGACAAGGTCAAGCCCGGGCTGGAACCGCACCAGACCACGCACTTTTCCATCGTCGACAAGCACGGCAACGCTGTCAGCAACACCTACACCCTCAACCTCGACTACGGCAGCGGCGTGGTGGTGAAAGGGGCGGGTTTCCTGCTGAACGACGAGATGGACGATTTCAGCGCCAAGCCGGGGGCGGCCAATGCCTTTGGCGTAGTCGGCGGTGATGCCAACGCGATCGAGCCGGGCAAGCGCATGCTGTCATCAATGAGCCCCAGCCTGATGACCCGTGACGGCAAGGTCGAGCTGGTGATCGGCACCCCGGGTGGTTCGCGGATCTTTACCTCGATCTTCCAGGTGATGAACAACCTGTATGACTACGGCATGCCATTGGACAAGGCGGTGGCGGCGCAGCGTGTACACCATCAGTTGCTGCCCAAGGACACCATCTACTTCGACAGCTATGCACCGTTGACCGGGCCTGTGGCTGACGGCCTGAAGAAGATGGGGTATGTGCTGGAAGACCAGGGCTGGGAGATGGGGGATATCCAGGCGATCCGGGTGGAAGGGGCAAAGCTGGAGACTGCCTCTGATCCACGGGGGCGTGGGGTGGGCATGATCGTCAAATAGGCTGTCTCCTGTGTTGGCCAGATCGCCGGCAAGTCCGCTCCCACAGGGATCGCATCAGGGCTGACAGGTGTTTGCCACAAGATATGCAGTGCCTGTTAGAGCGAGCGCCGCCCGCGCGGCGCATCGCGAGCTGCGCTCGCTCCTACGTTTGTTTCGGGCCAGTAACCCCTGTGCCAGGTGCGCGCGACCGCCTTGTTTGTACGGCGCGGTATTGAGGCATGCGCCAAAGCGTTCGCGCGCAAATCCCACAGGCATAATTGGCCTGAAACAAACGTAGGAGCGAGCGCAGCTCGCGATGCGCCGCGCGGGCGGCGCTCGATCTCACAGGCGCTAAAGATGCTGCGGCTACCCTTGCCAGAAACCATAGAATCTCCCACAGGTACGGCGCTGTTTCTGATCCTGCACCGTTGTTGTGGCAGCCTGGCTTGCCGGCGCTGGGCCGCTCAGCGGCCCCCGGGCTTGCAGTCAGACGCGGAACTGGCTGACCAGCGTCTGCAACTGCCCACCCAGGCGCGCCAGTTCGACGCTGGACGCTGCCGTTTCATTGCTGGCCGCCGCCGTCTGCTCAGACACATCGCGCACATTGAGGATGCTGCGGCTGATCTCCTCGGCCACCGCACTCTGCTGCTCTGCGGCCGCGGCAATCTGCTGGTTCATCGACTGAATGCCCGACACCGTGCTGGTAATGCTCTCCAGCGAGGCCCCGGCCTTGCGCGCCAGTTCCACGCTGCTGTCGGTCAGGGTGCGGCTGCCTTGCATGGCGCTGGCCACTTGCTGGGTACCCTGCTGCAGGCCAGCAATGAGCTCTTCGATTTCTTCGGTGGACTTTTGCGTACGCTGCGCCAGGCCGCGGACTTCATCGGCCACCACGGCGAAGCCGCGCCCGGCTTCACCCGCCCGCGCCGCCTCGATCGCCGCGTTCAGCGCCAGCAGGTTGGTCTGTTCTGCCACCGACTTGATCACGTCCATCACGCTGCCGATTTTCTGGCTTTCCTGTTGCAGCAGGCTCATGGCTTCAGTGGAGCGGTGCATGTCCTGGGCCAGGCGCTCGATCTGGCCGATCGCTTCACCGACCACACGGTCGCCGGCGCGGGCTTGCTCGTCGGCACCGGTGGCGGCGTGCGAAGCCTGTTCGGCATTGCGCGCCACTTCTTGCACGGTGGCGGCCATTTCGTGCATGGCGGTGGCCACCTGGTCGGTTTCGACCTTCTGGCTATTGGCCCCGGCACTGGTCTGTTCGGTCACTGCCGACAGTTCTTCGGCAGCGCTGGCGATCTGGGTCACGCCGTCGCGGATGCCGCTGATCAGCTCGCGCAAGGTGGTACCCATGCGCGCGATGCCTTGCTGCAGCACGCCCAATTCGTCGCGGCGGGTAACGCGCAGTTGCTGGGTCAGGTCGCCACTGGCGATCTTTTCCACCGCCAGCAGCGTTTCGCGCAACGGGCGGGTGATCTGCCGGGTGATCAACACCGCCCCCAGCACGCCGACCAGCAACGCCAGCAGCGTGGCGATGGCCTGCAGGCTGCGGGCCTGGCTGCTTTCGACATCGCGACGCTGCAGCTGGATCTGGTACAGCGCATCGCTGCGCTTGACGATATCGGCACCCTGTACGGTCATTTCCGCACGCGCGGTGGTGATGCTGGCGACCGCATCGCGGAACTGGCGTACGGCATCACGGTAGGCCCGTACCGCGCTTTCCAGTTGCTGCAGGCGTGTGCTTTCACCCGGCATCTGGCCTTTGAGGTTGTCGACATTGGCCAGTGCCGCATCCAGCTGGCGCAGGGCGGCCTGCTCGTTGCTGGCACTGTTGTCGGCAATGTAGCCGCGCACGTCGATGCGCACCTGCAGCAACTGCTGGCGCGCCTGGCTGATCAGTTGGTACTGGGCCAGGCGCACGCTGTCGGCTTCCGGGCGGGCCATGACTTCCTGACTGAGCAGGTCCATGGCCTGGTCGGCGCCGGCGGCCGAGCTGTCCATGGTGCTACGCGCTGCGCGCGTGGCGTCGTAGCCTTGGCGCATCTTGTTCAGCGATAGCTTGTAGGCGCTGATGGTTTCCCCCAGCTCACCCAGCAGCTTGACGTTCTCGGGGCTTTTGAAGGTACTGGCCAGGTAGGCCTGCTGCTTGCTGAAGGCGTTCAGCTTGGCCTGGGTGTTGGCGGCCGCGGCATCGTCGCCATTGGCGATCATGTACTGCAGGCGGGCCACGCGCAGGTCGGTCAGGTCTTTGTTCAACTGGCCGATGTCGCTCATCCAGTTGCTACGGTCGATCAGGCTGCCCAGGCTGGTCCAGCCAGTCAGGGCCAGCAGGCCGGTGAGGACAAGCACTAGGCCGAAGCCCAGGCCGAGTTTGAGGTTGACGCTGATGTTGGCAAACCAGCTGTTCATGCACGCACTCCAGAAATAGTTTTCGCTCTTTTGATGTTCGATCGCCAGGCGTTATTGTTCTGGATGCCCGCTGATTCATGCAGGGGTTATCGGCAATGCTGCGGGAAGCTGAAACGCTTTTTCAGCAAAAAAAAGCGTGCGGGTTTTTGTAGGCGCGGCCTTGCCGGTGCGCCGGACCGGTGGGAAAGGGCCGCGAAGCGGCCGCAGGGTTCCAGCGCTGACGCAGCAGCCTGTTGGCGAGGTGTCAGAGGCTACGGGCACTGAAGGTATCGCAGCGGTCCACTTCACCTTCGGCAAACCCTGTCTTGAACCAGCGCACGCGCTGGGCCGAGGTGCCATGGGTAAAGGAGTCCGGCACCACACGGCCGCGCCCTTGCTGTTGCAGCCGGTCATCGCCAATGGCGTTGGCGGCGTTCAGCGCCTCCTCTACATCGCCCGGCTCCAGCCAGTTCAAGCGCTTCTGTGCCTGGTAGGCCCAGACACCCGCCAGGCAGTCCGCCTGCAGTTCCTGGCGTACCAGCAACCCATTGTCGCCCTCCATGCGCTGGCCACTGCGGCGGGCGGCGTCGACCTTGGCCGAAACCCCCAGCAAGGTCTGTACGTGGTGGCCAATTTCGTGGGCGATGACGTAGGCCTGGGCAAAGTCGCCGGCCGCGGCGAAACGGGTTTCCATTTCGCGGAAGAACGACATGTCCAGGTACACGCGCTGGTCGGCCGGGCAATAGAACGGCCCCACGGCCGCAGAGGCAGCGCCGCAGGCCGAATTGACCTGGCCACTGAACAGCACCAGCTTGGGGTCGCGGTACTGTTTGCCTGCTTCGGCAAACAATGCCTTCCAAGTGTCCTCGGTATCGCCCAGGATCGAGGCCACGAACTGGGCCTGCTCATCGCTGGCCGGTGGCGCCTTGGCGCCAGCACCGCTTGGCGCGGTCTGGGTCTGCTGCTGCTCCACCTGGCCGGCCAACTGGCCGAGGATCTGCAGCGGGTCCTGCCCGGTCAACCAGCCGATGCCGACGATCAGCAGGATCGCCCCCAAGCCCAGGCCCTTGCCGCCGCCAAAGCGCATGCCGCCCCCACCGCCACCTTCGCCCCGGGCATCGACTACGTTGTCGCTGCGTCGGCCTTTTCGCCATTCCATGAGTGCTCTCCCGAGCGTGAAACAAGAAGTAAAAGATTAGTTCACGACAGCAGCGGGTGTCAGGTCCAGGTGGTCATGCATAACCAAATGGATATGTTTGACGTGCCTCATTTCAATATTCACCGCGCGCGACATGCCGGAAACTGTATGTAGGAGCGGGCTTGCCCGCGAAGGGTTCAATAAGCCCGCCTGTGCATCTCCATAATTCCAAGAGAGGAAACCGGCATGCCCGCCCAGGACAACAGCCGCTTCGTGATCCGTGATCGCAACTGGCACCCCAAAGCCCTCACCCCCGACTACAAGACCTCCGTCGCCCGCTCGCCGCGCCAGGCGCTGGTCAGCATTCCGCAGTCGATCAGCGAAACCACCGGCCCGGATTTTTCCCACCTGGGCTTCGGTGCCCATGACCATGACCTGCTGCTGAATTTCAACAACGGTGGCCTGCCGATCGGTGAGCGCATCATCGTTGCCGGCCGCGTTGTCGACCAGTACGGCAAGCCTGTGGCCAATACCCTGGTGGAAATGTGGCAAGCCAACGCCGGTGGCCGCTACCGCCACAAGAACGACCGCTACCTGGCACCGCTGGACCCCAACTTCGGCGGTGTCGGCCGCTGCCTGACCGACCGTGACGGCTACTACAGCTTCCGCACCATCAAGCCGGGCCCGTACCCGTGGCGCAACGGCCCGAACGACTGGCGCCCGGCGCACATCCACTTCGCCATCAGCGGTCCGTCGATCGCCACCAAGCTGATCACCCAGCTGTACTTCGAAGGCGACCCGCTGATCCCGATGTGCCCGATCGTCAAGTCGATCGCCAACCCGCAAGCTGTGCAGCAGTTGATTGCCAAGCTCGACATGAGCAACGCCAACCCGATGGACTGCCTGGCCTACCGCTTCGACATCGTGCTGCGCGGCCAGCGCAAGACCCACTTCGAAAACTGCTGAGGACCCCGCCATGCCAATCGAACTGCTGCCGGAAACCCCTTCGCAGACTGCCGGCCCCTACGTGCACATCGGCCTGGCCCTGGAAGCGGCCGGCAACCCTACCCGTGACCAGGAAATCTGGAACCGCCTGGCCAAGCCCGACGCCCCGGGTGAGCACATTCAGCTGATCGGCCATGTCTACGACGGCAACGGCCACCTGGTGCGCGACTCGTTCCTGGAAGTGTGGCAAGCCGACGCTAACGGCGAGTACCAGGATGCCTACAACCTGGAAAACGCGTTCAACAGCTTCGGCCGCACCGCCACCACCTTCGACGCCGGTGAGTGGACGCTGTACACGGTCAAGCCCGGCGTGGTGAACAATGCCGCTGGCGTACCGATGGCGCCGCACATCAACATCAGCCTGTTTGCCCGTGGCATCAACATCCACCTGCACACGCGCCTGTATTTCGATGATGAAGCGCCGCTCAATGCCAAGTGCCCGGTGCTCAACCTGATCGAGCAGCCGCAGCGGCGCGAGACGCTGATTGCCAAGCGTTGTGAAGTGGACGGGAAAACGGCGTATCGCTTTGATATCCGTATTCAGGGCGAAGGCGAGACGGTGTTCTTCGACTTTTGATGTAGACGTCGGGGCCGCCAAGCGGCCCCGATGCCTCAGCCTGCAACGGGTTTGAGGTCGAACGTACCGGCCTGATGTTGAAACAGCAGGCAATCGGCAGCCGCCGTGCAGCCACTTTCATGTATCAACCCGGCCGGCAGATTGTAATAGGCGCCTGCCGGATACTCGATGCGCTTGCCGTCGATCACCGCATAGAAGGTCCCCTTCAGGACGACCGTTGGCAGTGCCTGGCTGTGCTGGTGCAGGCCGTTGTCGGTGCCTTTGCTGAATTTCACATAGGCCGAGTAGGGCCCCTTGCCGAAGATATCGCCTTCAACGTTGGCGAAGCTGACAGCGCCATTGGTATTGGGCACGGCCTGCCAGTTCAAGGCCGTGTGGTCGGTAACTGAAACGAGTGGTTGTGCCGCGTTGGCGCCGACTGCCAAGGTGCCGAGTGCCAACGCTGCGATGAATGCCTGCACTGCTTTCATGCTGGAGTACCTTTGTTGAGTGATGATCAACAAAAGGCTAACTCACCGTTCAGGGCACAAATACGGGCAGAACCAGCCATGACTTGTGTCAATCGCGCACAAATCAATATTCCCACCTCGCTTGTGAATAGTACGCCTGTACGTAATCCAGCAATGCTCGCACCTTGGGCGGCAGGTAGCGGTTCTGTGGATAAACCGCGTAAAGCGTGCGCGCTGGCAGTTTCCAGCCTTCCAGCACCGGTACCAGCCGCCCGTTCAGCAGGGCATCGTGGACGATGAAGCGGTCGAAGCTGGCGATGCCGAGGGCGCCTATGGCGGCAGCGCGCAGGGCCATCGGCGAATTCGCACTCAGGCGTCGGGGCATGAGGATGTCGCGCTGTTCGCCTTGGTTGTTGGTCAGTTGCAGGCGCTGTGGGTGCGGTAGCTGGCTATAGCCGAGCAGGGGGTGGCCAGTGAGTTCGTCGGGCGTAGCCGGTGTGCCGTGTCGCTGCAGATAACCCGGGGCTGCTACCAGCAACACTTCGCTGCCCGTCAGCCGGCGCGCCACCAGGCTGGAGTTCGGTAACTGGTCGGTGACCCGCAAGCACACATCAATTTCCGCCTCGAGAAGGTCGACGAAGCGGTCGCTGCAGTGCAGCTCGATCTGCAACAGGGGATGGCGCTCGACGAAATCCGGTAGCCAGCGACCCAGCTCCAGTTCACCAAAGGCTGTGGCCACGCCCAGGCGCAAGGTGCCGGTGGGCTGTTGCTGATGCTCCGACAACTCCAGGCTCATCGCCTGCATCTGTTCGAGAATCTGCACGCAATGGCGATAGAACAATGTGCCGGCTTCGGTGAGGTGCAAGCGGCGCGTGGTTCGGGTGAGCAATTGCGCGCCGAGGTGGCGTTCAAGCTGCTTTACCTGGCGTGACAGGACGGTATGCGAGACCCCCGCCTGACTGGCAGCGGCGCTGAAACTGCCGAGATCGACCACCCGGCGGAAAGACTGCATGGCACTGAACTGGTCCATCGGCATCACTCTCCTGGCAAGCTGCGCTGGGGCCAGCCAGGCCCCAGTGCAGCGCGGATCAGCGCCGGACCAGCAGCACGCCGCTTTCCATATGGTGCGTGTACGGGAATTGATCGAACAGCGCGCAGCGTTCGATACGGTGGGTATCTTGCAACTGAGCGATGTTCTGCGCCAGCGTTTCCGGGTTGCACGAGATGTACAGGATCCGCTCGAAACGCCGGGTCAACTCGCAGGTATCCGGGTCCATACCCGCACGCGGCGGGTCGACGAACACCGTACCGAAGTCATAGGCTTTCAGGTCAATGCCTTCCAGCCGGCGGAACGGCCGCACCTCGTTCAGCGCCTGGGTCAGCTCTTCAGCCGACAAGCGCACCAGCCGCACGTTATCCACAGCGTTTTCGTCGAGGTTGCTCAACGCGGCATTGACCGACGTCTTGCTGATCTCGGTGGCCAGCACCTGGCGCACGCGGGTGGCCAGTGGCAGGGTGAAATTGCCGTTGCCGCAATACAGCTCCAGCAGGTCGTCCTCACGCTCGCCCATTGCCTCGAACGCCCAGCTCAGCATCTTCTGGTTCACGGCACCGTTAGGCTGGGTGAACGCGCCTTCTGGCTGGCGATAGCTGAACACACGGCCAGCCACATCGAGTTTTTCCACCGCGTAGTCGCGGCCGATCACCAGGCGCTTGCCTTTGGAGCGGCCAATCACGCTCACGCCCAGCGCCTCGGACAGCTGCCGTGCAGCCACTTCCCAGGCCTCATCCAGCGGGCGGTGGTAGCACAGGGTAATCATGGCGTCGCCAGCCAGGGTGGTAAGGAACTCCACCTGGAACAGGCGGTTGCCCAGCGCTTCGCTGGCCTGCCAGGCTGCCTTCAGGCGCGGCATCAGTTCGTTGATGTGCAGGCTGGCAATCGGGAAGTCGTCGATCAGGATCGCCTTGTGCTTCTCGCCCGGGGCGAACATGGCGTAGTGGCGCTGGCCATCCTCGCGCCACAGGCGGAACTCGGCGCGCAGGCGGTAGTGCTCGCGTGGCGAGTCGAAAACAGCCGGCTCTGGTGCGCCGAACGGTGCCAGCAGCTCGCGCAGCCGGGCGACCTTGGCGTCCAGCTGGGTGGCGTAGGAGGAGGGGTCGAAAGCAGCACTCATGCGTTGAACCAGCCCAGCTTGATGACGAACAGGATGGAAAGGATCACCAGCGCCGGGTTCAGGTCGCGGTAGCGGCCGGAAATCAGCTTGACTGCAGTCCAGGCGATGAAGCCGAAGGCAATACCGTTGGCGATCGAGTAGGTCAGCGGCATGGCCAGGGCAGTCACCACCACCGGTGCGGCTTCGGTCACGTCGTCCCAGTTTATCTCCGCCAGGCCCGAGGCCATCAGCACCGCCACGAACAGCAGCGCCGGGGCCGTGGCGAAGGCCGGCACGCTGCCGGCCAACGGTGCGAAGAACAGCGCCAGCAGGAACAGTACGGCGACCACGATGGCCGTCAGGCCGGTACGGCCACCGGCGCTGACGCCGGCAGCGGATTCGATGTAGCTGGTGGTGGTCGAGGTGCCCAGCAGCGAACCGGCCATGGCCGCGGTGCTGTCAGCGATCAGCGCACGGCCCATTTTCGGCATGTGGCCGTCCTTGCCCATCAGCCCGGCGCGCTTGGCCACGCCGATCAGGGTGCCGGAGTTGTCGAACAGATCGACGAACAGGAAGGCGAAGATCACGCTTACCAGGCCCACATCCAGCGCGCCGGCGATATCCAGCTGCAGGAAGGTCGGGGCCAGCGATGGCGGCATGGAGACGATGCCGCCGAACGGCGTCACGCCCATCACGATCGCCGCGACGGTCACCGCCAGGATGCCGATCAGCACGGCGCCGCGCACTTTCAGTGCTTCCAGGCCGACAATCAGGAAGAAGCCCAGTGTGGCGAGAATCGGGGCCGGTTGCTTGAGGTCACCCAAGCCAACCAGGGTTGCCGGGTTATCGACGACGATGCCGGCATTATGCAGGGCGATCAGTGCCAGGAACAGGCCGATACCGGCGGCAATCGCCGAGCGCAGCGGCAGTGGGATGCTGTTCACGATCCATTCACGGATACGGAAGATCGACAGCAGGAAGAACATCACCGCCGACAGGAACACTGCACCCAGTGCCACCTGCCAGGTGTGGGCCATGTGCAGCACCACGGTATAGGTGAAGAACGCGTTCAGGCCCATGCCCGGGGCCAGGGCGATCGGGTAGTTGGCGATCAGGCCCATGGTGGTGGAGCCGATGGCGGCTGCCAGGCAGGTGGCGACAAAGATCGCCCCCTTGTCCATGCCGGTCTCGCCGAGGATGCTCGGGTTGACGAACAGGATGTAGGCCATGGCCAGGAAGGTGGTGACGCCCGCAAGAATCTCGGTGCGCACGTTGGTGTTGTGTGCTTTTAGTTGAAACAGCCTTTCCAGCATTCCCGCTCCCAAGGCGCCCGGCGCCACGAATATATCGACCCCAACAGCAAAGCACAGACCGTACCGCTTGCCGTGGTTTTGTGTGGGGCGGAAAAAAGCCGCGCATCATACCAGCATGCTCGGCGGTGGCCTATGGCCGTTGGGGAATGGGTTCGCTGTAGCCTGTATTGGCCCTGTGGCCGGCAACCCATCAACCGCTGTGCAACCGATCCCGCTTGGCCAGTGTAGGGAACAGTTTTATCCATACCCCGGTCACCAGCAACGTGCCCACCCCACCCATCACCACTGCCGGCACTGTGCCAAACCAGTGCGCCGTCACCCCCGACTCGAACTCGCCGAGCTGATTTGAGGCACCAATGAACAGCCCGTTCACCGCGCTCACCCGCCCGCGCATCTCATCGGGCGTTTCCAGTTGCACGAACGAACTGCGGATGACCATGCTGATCATGTCTGCCGCGCCCAGTACCACCAGCACCGCCAGCGAAAACCAGAACGAGGTGGACAGGCCGAAGGCAATGGTGGCCACGCCAAAAATACCCACTGCGGTGAACATGGTCCGCCCGACATTGCGCTCGAATGGAAAACGCGCGAGCCACAGCGACATCAGCAATGCCCCCACCGCTGGCGCCGAGCGCAACAGGCCCAGGCCCAGTGGGCCAGTGAGCAGGATGTCCTTGGCGAACACCGGCAGCAGCGCCGTGGCACCGCCCAGCAGCACAGCGAACAGGTCCAGCGAAATGGCCCCAAGAATGTCCGGGCGGCTACGAATGAAGCGGATCCCTGCCAGCAGCGACTCGATGCTCGCACGCCCACGCTGGGTAACCTGGCCGCGTGCCTGCAGGCTCAGGGTCAGGATGCAGGCGATGGCGTACAGGGCCACCGTCGGGCCATACACCCAGATGCTGCCAAATGCGTACAGAAAACCGCCCACCGCCGGGGCGACGATGGTCGCCGACTGGGTGGCCGAGGCCGAAGCGGCCACCGCCCGTGGGAACAGCCCTGGCGGTACCACGTTGGGTAGCAGCGCCTGGGTGGCTGGCATTTCGAACGAGCGCGTGGCGCCCAGCAGGAAGGCCAGGGCAAAAATCAGTTCCCGGGTAACGTTGTCGGTGGCGCTGCCCACGGCCAGCGCCAGGGCAATCAGCCCCTGCAGGCTCTGGCACAGCGCTGCGACCTTGCGCCTGTCATAGCGGTCGGCGACATGCCCGGTGTGCAGCATGAACAGCACCCGAGGGGCGAATTCGACCAGGCCTACCAGGCCCAGGTCCAGAACATTGCCGGTCAATTGGTAGAGGTGCCAGCCAATGGCCACGGTGAGCATCTGGAAGCCACTGGCGGTGAATACACGGGCCAGCCAGAAGGCCAGAAACGGGCGGTGCTGGCGCAACAACTGCGGTGCGGAATCGGACATCGGAACCCTGGAGCCTCGGCGCAGTGGAGGGGGGCGCAGCGTATCATCTGTTTGTAACAAACAGTTACTGTTTGCCCGGGTCAGCACTTTTTCGCGCGTCATGAAAGCCGGTGGGGCAACCGGTCACGCGGCAATCCACCGCACGGCCCAACCGTGCATTCAGGACTATGCTTCCTAGCAGTCGTTGATCTGGATCAATCGTTCCAGAACTAACGAATGGGCCCAGTGGGCCGGAATCCCTGCGATCGAACAGAACAATTCCAACGCGCCGTACTCGACCCAGTGGGGGCAGTGGGCGACGGTGCCACGAGCCCGTCCGCCGGATTATCTGAAGAGGAAGCACCATGTTCGGAATAGAAGCCTTAGAGCTCGCCCGAATGCAGTTCGCCTTTACCGTGTCGTTCCACATCCTGTTCCCAGCCATTACCATTGGCCTGGCCAGCTACCTGGCGGTGCTCGAAGGCCTGTGGTTGCGCACCCACAACCAGGTCTACCGCGACCTCTACCATTTCTGGTCGAAGATCTTCGCGGTGAACTTCGGCATGGGGGTGGTCTCGGGGTTGGTCATGGCTTACCAGTTCGGTACCAACTGGAGCCGCTTCTCCGACTTCGCCGGCGCGGTTACCGGCCCACTGCTCACCTACGAGGTGCTCACCGCCTTCTTCCTCGAAGCCGGTTTCCTCGGGGTCATGCTGTTCGGCTGGAATCGTGTGGGCAGAGGGCTGCACTTCTTCTCCACGCTGATGGTGGCACTGGGTACGCTGGTGTCCACGTTCTGGATCCTGGCCTCCAACAGCTGGATGCAAACCCCGCAAGGCCACGAGATCATCGATGGCCGGGTAGTGCCGGTAGACTGGCTGGCCGTGGTGTTCAACCCCTCGTTCCCGTACCGCCTGATGCACATGGCCACGGCCGCGTTCGTGTCTACTGCGTTCTTCGTCGGCGCCTCGGCGGCCTGGCACCTGCTGCGCGGGCGGGACAACCCGGCGGTGCGCAAGATGCTGTCGATGGCCATGTGGATGGCACTGATCGTCGCCCCGATCCAGGCGGTGATCGGCGACTTCCACGGCCTCAACACGCTCAAGCACCAACCGGTGAAGATCGCCGCGATCGAAGGCCACTGGGAGAACGTGCCCGGTGAGCCGACGCCGCTGATCCTTTTCGGCATTCCCGACATGCAGGCCGAAACCACCCGCTTCAAGCTTGAGATCCCGGCGCTTGGCAGCCTGATCCTGACCCACAGCCTGGACAAGCAGGTGCCGGCGATGAAGGACTTCCCGCCAGAAGACCGGCCCAACTCGACCATCGTGTTCTGGTCGTTCCGCATCATGGTCGGCCTGGGCCTGCTGATGATCTTCGTTGGCCTGTGGAGCCTCTGGCTACGCAAGCGGGGCACGCTGTACACCTCGCGGCCGTTCCTGCACATGGCAGTGTGGATGGGGCCCTCCGGGCTGGTGGCGCTGCTGGCCGGCTGGTTCACCACTGAAATTGGCCGCCAGCCCTGGGTGGTTTACGGCCTGCTGCGCACCGCAGACGGGGTGTCCAACCACAGCTATGCGCAGCTTGGCTTTACCCTGGTGGCGTTCGTGGTGGTGTATTTCGCCCTGTTCGGCACCGGCCTTGGCTACATGCTGCGCCTGGTGCGCAAGGGCCCGCAGACCGGTGAGGGTGATGAAATCAACCCAGGTGGCCCCGGCACCAAACGCACCCCGGCGCGGCCGCTGTCCGCCGCCGATGATGGCCACGAGGCCAACACCGCCAGCCTGAACAAGGGGAACTGAGCCATGGGTATCGACCTTCCGCTGATCTGGGCGGTGATCATCATCTTCGGCGTGATGATGTACGTAGTGATGGATGGTTTCGACCTGGGCATCGGCATGCTTTTCCCGTTCGTAAAGGGCGAGCATGACCGTGATGTGATGATGAACACCGTCGCCCCGGTGTGGGACGGCAACGAAACCTGGCTGGTGCTCGGGGGGGCCGGGCTGTTCGGGGCCTTCCCGATGGCCTACTCGGTAGTGCTCGAAGCGTTGTACTTGCCATTGATCCTGATGCTGATCGGCTTGATCTTCCGGGGGGTGGCCTTTGAATTCCGCTTCAAGGCCACCGCCCGCAAGCGGCACATCTGGGACAAGGCATTCATCTGGGGTTCGCTGATCGCCACCTTCTTCCAGGGTGTGGCGCTGGGCGCGTTCCTGGAAGGGTTCAAGGTGGTCGACCGGCATTTTGCCGGGGGCACCCTCGACTGGTTTACCCCGTTCAGCCTGTTCTGCGGGGTGGGGCTGATCGTGGCCTACACGCTGCTGGGTTGCACCTGGTTGATCATGAAAACCGAAGGGCCGCTGCAGCAGAAAATGCACGAAATCGCCCGGCCCTTGGCGCTGGTGCTGCTGGTGGTGATCGGTATCGTCAGCCTGTGGACGCCGATTGCCTACCCGCAGATCGCCGACCGCTGGTTCAGCATGCCTAACCTGCTGTGGTTCATGCCGGTGCCGTTGCTGGTGCTGGTAACGTTCTATGGCTTGCTCAAGGCCGTGGCCCGCAACGCGCACTACACGCCGTTCCTGCTCACGCTGGTGCTGATATTCCTTGGCTACAGCGGCTTGGGCATCAGCCTGTGGCCGAACATCATCCCGCCGTCGATCTCGATCTGGGATGCCGCAGCGCCAGCACAAAGCCAGGGCTTCATGCTGGTTGGCACCCTGTTCATCCTGCCGTTCATCCTCGGGTATACCTTCTGGAGCTACTACGTGTTCCGCGGCAAGGTGACCCATGACGACGGCTACCACTAGGAGGCCCGCATGATGACTGGCAAGCATGGCCTGGAAGAAAAGAAACCGCTGTGGCAGCGGCTGGGTTGGCTGGTGCTGATCTGGGCGTTGAGCGTGGCCGCACTGGGTGTGGCGGCCTGGGTGATGCGCTTGTTCATGGGGGCTGCTGGCCTGACCACCCATTGAGGTAAGCCTGCTTTGGCCCTATCGCCGGCAAGCCAGCTCCCACAGGGATTGCATCAGGGCTGACAGGTGTTTGCCACAAGGTATGCAGCGCCTGTTAGAGCGAGCGCCGCCCGCGCGGCGCATCGCGAGCTGCGCTCGCTCCTACGTTTGTTTCGGGCCAATTATTCCTGTGGGATTTGCGCGCGAACGCCTTGGCGCATGCCTCAAAATCGCGTCGTACGAACAAGGCGGCCGCGCGCATCTGGCACAGGGGTTACTGGCCCGAAACAAACGTAGGAGCGAGCGCAGCTCGCGATGCGCCGCGCGGGCGGCGCTCGATCTCACAGGCGCTGAAGATGCTGCGGCTACCCTTGCCAGAAACCATAGAATCTCCCACAGGGTCGCATCTGCCTCGAGCCTTGTGCAGTCCTGTGGGAGCCGGCTTGCCGGCGATAGGGCCGGTACAGGCTTACTTGCGCGCTTTGAGGATTACAAACTTGGGCGTAGCCGCTACCTGCTCCACCCCACGGAACAACCGCGCCAGCTTGCTGTGATAGCCCAGGTGGCGGTTGCCCACGATGTACAGGGCCCCGCCCACCACCAACGCTTCGCGTGCCTGCTGGAACATGCGCCAGGCAAGAAAATCGCCAACCACCTGTTGCTGGTGGAACGGCGGGTTGCAGAGCACCACATCCAGCGACTGTTTCTCGACCCCGGCCAAGCCGTCGGCTGCTTCGAAGGTGGCCGGCCGCTCACCCAAGGCGGCGCGCCAGTTCTCCCGTGCCGATTGCACCGCCATGTACGACTCGTCTACCAAGGTGTACTCGGCATCCGGGTTGGCGAGGGCACTGGCAATGGCCAGCACCCCGTTGCCACAGCCCAGGTCTGCTACCCGCGCGCGGCCGAGGTCGCGTGGCAGGTGCGGCAGGAACGCCCGGGTGCCGATATCCAGGCCTTCACGGCAGAACACGTTGGCATGGTTGAGCAATTCCAGCGCCGGCGTGTCCAGGCGGTAACGGCTAGGGTAGGGCGAGCGGGCCAGGGGGCGCTCTGCCAGCGTCGCGGTGAGCAGGCGGGCCTTCTTTTGCGCCAGCGAAGCCTGCACCGGGCCGATGTATTTCTCCAACAGGTCACCGGCCGCGCGTGGCAAGTGCTTGACCATTGCCCCGGCAATCACCTGCGCAGTGGGGGCCAGCTGCCCCTGCAGGCGAATCAGTTGCTCTTCGAGCAGGGCCAGGGTTTTAGGCACGCGCAGCAGCACCCGGTCGAACGGGCCCTGCCAGTGCTCGCTGGCTGGCACGAACGGCACGCTGTCGAACGGCAGGCCATTGCGCGCCAGGTTCTTTTCCAGGGCCATGTGCGCCAGGTGGGAGTCGCCGCTGCTGGTCACCTGCACCTTGCCAGCCAGGTTGGCGGCCACGGCCCCGAAGCTGTCGTTGAGCACCAGCACCCGGCAGTTGGCGTCAGGTGCCTGCGCGTGCAACTGCGCGAGCAGGTATTCGTCAGCGGCATCGAAAGCCTGCAAAGGGTCGTTGGCCTGTTCGGGCTGGCGGATCAGGTCGAGTTCGGCGTAAGGGGTGGTCAACAGGGGCATGGCGTCTGGCTCGGGTATGAAACTGCCCGTTGCGGTTCGCCCCGGGCTTTGCCAGGCGATTCTACAGGGCTTTGCCCCGGGTCGCAGGTCTGAAGGTCAGATCCAGCCGCGCAACGCGGCAATGGCGATGGCGCCAGCCTTGTTGGCGGCATTGGTCTTGGTGATCACGCTGCGGATATGGAAATTCACCGTGCTTTGCGACAACGACAGAATGCAGGCAACGTCGGCAGCGGTCTTACCAGCGGCGGACCATTTCAGCACTTCCAGCTCACGCGCGCTCATCTTCGGTTGTGGCGGGCATAACGCGTTCAGGTGGTGTTCGCCGAGCACGGCATGCAGCGTGTGGCACAGCCACTGCACACTGCCGGCCTTCTCGTAGAGTTCGGTGATGTCGATGCTGCCCGCCGGGCGGGCCACGCTGATCTGGCTCTCGTTGTGTTGCAGGTCGTGCAGCGACTGCGTCCAACCGTGACGCAGGCCATGTTGGCAGGCTGCTTCGCGAAAGTGCGGGGCCTCATGATAGAGCTCGTCGGTCCACAGCACCGGCAGGGTCGACTGGTGGCTGAGGTGGGCGGCGCAGTCCTGCTTGTAGAAGTCGTCGCGCTGATAGCGACTGATCCATTCATCGGGATAGTTGCTGTACAGGTAGAGCCTGGGCGTCTGCGTCGCGATCTGAATGCGCAGGTTCAGCGCCAGGTACTGCATCGCCAGGTCCTGCGCCAGATGCACTGCGATGTTGAACAGCTTCTTTGGGCTGCGCTCGCTGACGAACGCATCAAGATATTCAAGTTTCCAGTGAAGCATCTGAAACACTCCTTGGGGCGCGGGATCCAATCCGTTTGAGAATCAGGACTAGTGTAGGAAAAGACCTACCGTTGTGTTGGGATTTTTTGCTATAGCCAACCGCATTCTCTGCGACTTTCATACCGGCACCCGGCGTGAGGCCCTACAAAGCGGTGGTTTTTATCCCGAGCACTTTAGGCGACACTGTGCACACGCCAACCCTGGAGCCCGATATGACCGCTAGCGCCGAAAAGTTCACCCGCCAGACCCTGCTCGATGTTCAGCCGCTGACGCCGAACCTCTTCAGCCTGCGGGTTACGCGCGATGCCGGGTTCCGATTTCGTTCCGGCCAGTTCGCCCGCCTGGGCGTGACCAAGGCCGATGGCAGCGTGGTATGGCGCGCCTATTCCATGGTCAGTGCGCCCCATGACGAGCACCTGGATTTCTTCTCCATCGTGGTGCCGGGCGGCGAGTTCACCAGTGAGCTGAGCCGCCTGGGGGCAGGCGATACCTTGCTGATAGACCGCCAGGCGTTTGGCTTCCTCACCCTCGACCGGTTCGTCGGCGGCCGCGACCTGTGGCTGCTGGCTACCGGTACCGGCATTGCGCCGTTCATGTCGATCCTGCAGGACTTCGAGGCCTGGGAGCGGTTCGACAGCATCAAACTGGTGTATTCGGTGCGCGAGGCCAGAGAGCTGGCTTATGTGGATGAAATTGCCGGGCTGGAACAGCGCGATTATCTGGCCGAGTTTGCTGGCAAGTTGCAGTTCATTCCGGTGGTGACCCGCGAGCAGCACCCTGGCGCGCTGAACCAGCGCATTACCACGCTGATCGAGAACGGTGAGTTGGAGAAGGCGGCGGGGCTGGAACTGTCCCCCGAGCATTCGCGGGTGATGCTGTGCGGCAACCCGGAGATGATCGACGAGACACGCAAGGTGCTCAAGGCACGCGACCTGCAGTTGAGCCTGAGCAAGCGGCCCGGCCAGGTGGCGGTCGAGAATTACTGGTAAGGCGCTGGGCCTGGGCACCGGCGCTGCCGGTGCCGGCGAGCAGGAGCGGGCTGCAAGGCAGCCCGGCAACCTCAAGGCAGGCGGTTCTGATTCTGCGTCTTGAGCAAATCGCGAATCTCGGTCAGCAGGGTTTCCTGGGGGGTAGGCACTGGCGGGGCAGTCGGTGCCACGGCCTCTTCACGCTTGAGCCGGTTGATGGCCTTCACGCCCATGAAAATGGCGAAGGCCACGATCAGGAAGTCGATCACGGTCTGGATGAACTTGCCATAGGCCAGCACCACCGCCGGTACGTCACCTTGAGCGGCTTTCAGGGTGATGGCCAGATCGCTGAAATCCACACCACCAATCAACAGGCCCAGCGGAGGCATGATCACGTCGCCGACGAAGGACGAGACGATCTTGCCGAAGGCTGCGCCGATGATGATACCAACCGCCATGTCGACGACGTTGCCTTTGACCGCGAAGGCCTTGAACTCATTGAGCATGCCCATGTTTAGATCCTTGTAACAAAAGGTGAGGTAAACGCAGTGTAAGCCACTTGAACGCTTCATGCGTTGTGTTCAGGGCAACTGACTGCGGTTAGAACGAATAGTTTTGTCGCATCCCGAAGCGCTCGAGGCACGTGCGGCTCGGCTATCATGGCGATTTTTCCAGGAGACCCCAACCCATGGCCAAGGCCAAGCGCATGTATGGCTGCACCGAGTGCGGCGCGACCTTCCCCAAATGGGCCGGCCAGTGTGGTGAATGCGGGGCCTGGAACACCCTGGTCGAAACCATGATCGAAAGCGGCGGTGCCGCTGCGCCCAGCAGTGGCCGCGCCGGTTGGACCGGGCAGCAGGCACAGATCAAGACCCTGGCCGAAGTCAGCGTCGAGGAGATCCCCCGTTTCACCACCAGCAGCACCGAGCTCGACCGTGTGTTGGGTGGCGGCCTGGTGGACGGCTCGGTGGTGCTGATTGGTGGCGACCCCGGCATCGGCAAGTCGACCATCCTGTTGCAGACCCTGTGCAACATCGCCGTGGGCTTGCCGGCACTGTATGTCACTGGCGAGGAATCGCAGCAACAGGTGGCCATGCGCTCGCGCCGCCTGGGCCTGCCCCAGGACAAGCTCAAGGTCATGACCGAAACCTGCATCGAGACGATCATTGCCACGGCACGTGTCGAAAAACCGCGGGTAATGGTGATCGACTCCATCCAGACCATCTTCACCGAGCAGTTGCAGTCAGCCCCTGGTGGCGTTGCCCAGGTGCGTGAAAGCACGGCGTTGCTGGTGCGTTATGCCAAGCAGAGCGGCACGGCCATCTTCCTGGTCGGCCATGTCACCAAGGAGGGCTCGCTGGCCGGCCCGCGGGTGCTGGAGCACATGGTCGATACCGTGTTGTATTTCGAGGGCGAGTCCGACGGCCGCCTGCGCTTGCTGCGGGCGGTGAAGAACCGCTTCGGCGCCGTCAACGAGCTGGGCGTGTTCGGCATGACCGACCGCGGCTTGAAGGAGGTCTCCAACCCGTCTGCGATCTTCCTCAACCGTACCCAGGAGGAAGTGCCGGGCAGCGTGGTGATGGCCACCTGGGAAGGCACCCGGCCCATGCTGGTCGAGGTGCAGGCGCTGGTGGACGACAGCCACCTGGCCAACCCGCGCCGGGTCACCCTGGGCCTGGACCAGAACCGCCTGGCCATGCTGCTGGCGGTACTGCACCGCCACGGCGGTATACCCACCCACGACCAGGACGTGTTCCTCAATGTGGTGGGCGGGGTCAAGGTGCTGGAAACCGCTTCGGACCTGGCGCTGCTGGCGGCGGTGATGTCCAGCCTGCGCAATCGGCCACTGGCCCATGGCCTGCTGGTGTTCGGCGAGATCGGCTTGTCGGGCGAGGTACGCCCGGTGCCAAGCGGGCAGGAGCGCTTGAAGGAAGCGGCCAAGCACGGCTTCAAGCGGGCGATCGTGCCCAAGGGCAATGCGCCGAAGGAGCCGCCAGCGGGGCTGCAGGTCATTGCCGTGACCCGGCTGGAGCAGGCACTGGATGCATTGTTCGAGTAATTCGTAGCCTGTACTGGCCCTATCGCCGGCAAGCCAGCTCCCACAAGGATCGCCTTAGGGCTGACAGGTGTTTGCCACAAGGTATGGCAGCGCCTGTTAGAGCGAGCGCCGCCCGCGCGGCGCAATCGCGAGCTGCGCTCGCTCCTACGTTTGTTTCGGGCCAATTATTCCTG
>NZ_QJRK01000058.1:0-43500 GCF_003205245.1 Pseudomonas sp. MB-090624
AGGCGTTACTGGCCCGAAACAAACGTAGGAGCGAGCGCAGCTCGCGATTGCGCCGCGCGGGCGGCGCTCGATCTCACAGGCGCTGAAGATGCTCCGGCTACCCTTGCCAGGAACCATAGAATCTCCCTCAGGTACGGCGCATGGCTTGAGTGCTGTGCAGTATGTGAGAGCTGGCAGCTTTGAACGGCTTAACAAATGCCCTGGCCATACGCAGCCCCGGTTGACAGTTGCGGGTATACTCGCCAACCGTTTCACTGTTATCCGAGTATTTCGATGGGTCTTTCCGCAATCGCAACACCCGCACCGCGCCGCTTCGGCGCGCCCCTTGTCGCCTTGCTTCTGCTGCTGGCTGGTGCCTGGTTCCTGAACCTCAACGCCGGCTTCAAGCAGGCCTTGCTGCTCATGGTCGGCGCCGCACTTGGCCTGACCTTGTACCACGCGGCCTTTGGTTTCACCTCAGCCTGGCGGGTGTTCATCAACGAACGCCGGGGCGCGGGCCTGCGCGCGCAGATGTTCATGCTGGCGCTGGCGGTGCTGTTGTTCTTCCCGGCGCTGTCGGCAGGTAGCCTGTTTGGCTCACCCGTGACCGGCCTTGTGGCCCCGGCCGGTGTTTCGGTGGTGTTCGGTGCGTTCATTTTCGGCATCGGCATGCAACTGGGCGGCGGTTGTGCCTCGGGCACGCTGTTCACCGTTGGCGGGGGTAATGCACGCATGCTGGTGACCTTGCTGTTCTTCATCATCGGTTCGGTCAGCGCTACCCACCACGCCGACTGGTGGTTCGCCTTACCGTCGTTCCCGGCCACCTCGATCGTGCAGGCGTGGGGGGTGGCGCCGGCGCTGCTGGTGAGCCTGGGCGTATTTGGCCTGATCGCGTGGGCCAGCGTGGTGCTGGAAAAGCGCCGGCATGGCGGGTTGGAGGCGCCTGTCGTCAGTGCGCAGCGCGGCTTGCGGCGATTGCTGCGGGGCCCCTGGCCGCTGCTGTGGGGCGCCATCGCTTTGGCCGTGTTGAACTTCGCGACACTGGCCCTGGCGGGACGGCCGTGGGGCATCACCTCGGCCTTCGCCTTGTGGGGCGCCAAGGTGCTTGAAGGGCTGGGTGTGAATGTCGCCAGTTGGGTGTTCTGGCAGGCACCGGCCAACGCCAAGGCGCTGGCTTCGCCGTTGTGGCAAGACATCACCACGGTCATGGACCTGGGCATCGTGCTCGGTGCGCTACTGGCAGCAGGGTTGGCCGGGCGTTTTGCGCCCAGCCTGAAAATTCCGCTGCCGTCATTGCTGGCTGCGGTGATTGGCGGGCTGCTGCTGGGCTATGGTTCGCGCCTGGCCTATGGCTGCA
The DNA here is from genome assembly GCF_003205245.1 of Pseudomonas sp. MB-090624. Lineage (NCBI taxonomy): Bacteria > Pseudomonadati > Pseudomonadota > Gammaproteobacteria > Pseudomonadales > Pseudomonadaceae > Pseudomonas > Pseudomonas sp. MB-090624. Next base: position 1,337 of record NZ_QJRK01000058.1, read on the forward strand.
ATATCGGAGCGTACTTCAGCGGTATTGCGTCGGGGAGCGTGCATGGCTGGCTGTGGCTGGTGGCGGCTTACGCCGGCAACCTGATCGGGGTGCGCTTGCGCCCACTGTTCTTTGCCGGGGAACGCCGCCCGGCGGTGCTGAGCGGCTGCTGATTCCGCACTGGGCGCCGTGCGGGGCTGCTGGAAGCTTGCTTCATGGCAGGGGCCCGGTGGCGGCGCTTTTCAGTCCATAAAGTACTTTAGATTTGATCCATAAGCGCTTGAAATAAAACACCTATCTCTTCGCGATTGCATGGTGCACGCACTGCTCGTAATAGGTCTGCCGGATCGCCGCAGGCTTGAGCCTGGAGCGGCTGTTATAGGTTTGTTCTGTAATGCCGAAGGCGGTCATGCGCATCCACGGTTTGGCGAACTTTCGCACCTGAAGCTTTTTGCGCGTAGCGTACAGGGTGACCCCGGCAAGCTTGGCCTGCTGGGCTTCACCGGCTATTTGCGCACCCCACTGGCAGGTGTGGCGATCATTCTGGCTGAGCGCCCTGGCCTGGGCGCCGAAAGCGAATGTGGCTAGCAGGCAGCCGGCCATCGTAGCTAGAAGTACTCGCATATTGCTGTCCTAAGCAATTGAAGGGGAACGAAGTTTGCCCTCACTTACAAAGGTAGGGGGCCAGCAAATTGCCGTCAGCGGGTGGCCCTGTGCAATGCCCCAGCAGCCGGGTTGCGCAGGCTAGCCCAGGCAAGGCAGGCGATCCACAGTACCGACACCCCGTAGTTGAGGCGCTGGTACAAGCCGAACAGTTGCCCGCTTTGTGCCGCCTGGGCCATGAGTGCGACGGTGACGATAGCAAGTATCAGGCTGATGGCGGACAGCAGCGCGACGGCCTGGCTGCCGGCCAGACGCGTCCCGAGCCACGCCCACAGGGCGCTCGCCAGGGTCAGTGAAAGGAACATCAGCAACCCCGACAGGTTGTGTAGCAGCTGTGAGCTGGAAGGTTGCGCCGGAGCGCAGCCTGGGTCGCAAGCGAACCAGCCTGTGCCCAGGCTACCGAGGCCGTGCACCAATACCAGGGCTGCACTCGACAACGCCACCTTCGAGCCGTGCCAGCGCCGCGCCAGGCCCAAGGCAAACAAGATGAACAAGACCGCGAGAGGATAATTGTTGACCCATGGCGACCAGCGCTGCACGGGCGAGCCAACCGCGCCGAGCTGGCTCATGGCTTGTTGGAAATGGTCGTAGCCGGAGTACGCCAGTGCAGTGAGCCAGACCCCGCCCAACAGCCACAAGGGGATCAGTAAGCCGCAGCCGAGCAAAAGGCGGTCATAGGTTTTCATGCGGGCAGTTCCTTCCATGGATGCGTGAGGTGGAAACGCACAGTATCTTGCAGCGCAGGCTCTGTGCCAGCACTTCCAGGTGTTGTCGGGTAGGTGCAGCCCCAGGCAGGCAATGAAATCCGCACGCGGCATATGTGATCGTACAACTGCTTGCGCTATGATAAGCGCTGTCTTTCAAGGTGAAACACAGGGCGATGACAGAGCAGCAGGTACAGGCAAGGACCCGGCGCAAGCCACGCAGTCTGGCCCAGGAACTGGTTACGGTGCTGACCGAGCGTATTCGCAGCGGCCAGCTCAAGCGCGGCGACAAGCTGCCGACCGAATCGCAGATCATGGTCGAAGAGGGCGTCAGCCGCACGGTGGTGCGTGAGGCCATTTCGCGGCTGCAAGCCGCCGGGCAGGTGGAAACCCGCCACGGCATCGGTACGTTCGTGCTGGATGCGCCGGCGACCGGGGGCTTCCGGATCGACCCGGCTACCGTCGTTACCCTGCGTGAGGTGCTGGCGGTGCTGGAGTTGCGCATTGCCCTGGAGATCGAATCGGCGGGGCTTGCCGCACAACGCCGCAGCGATGACGAGCTGGCCGGCATGCGCGCGGCGCTGGATGAGCTGAACGAGGGGGCGGCCCACGCCACCGATGCCGTGTCGGCCGACTTCCAGTTTCACCTGCGCATTGCCCAGGCTAGTGGCAACCATTACTTCGCCGACATCCTCAACCACCTGGGCACCAGCATCATCCCCCGGACCCGGTTGAATTCAGCGCGGTTGGCGCGTGATGACCAGGCCCATTACATGAGCCGGCTGCGCCATGAGCATGAAGCCATCTATGAAGCCATTGCACGGCGAGACAGCGAAGGGGCCAAAATGGCCATGCGCATGCACCTGAGCAATAGCCGTGAGCGTTTGCGTCAGGTGCATGAAGAGGCTGAGGCGCAAGGGGCCTGAGGCCCGTGCCGCAAAGGGGCGTCAGATCGCCCCGTCGCGCCACTGCCCATTCACCAACCGCCGCAGCCCCAGCGGGTTGCTGTCACGCAGGGCTTCGGGCAACAGCGCCTGCGGGTAGTTCTGGTAGCACACGGGGCGCAGGAAGCGGTCGATAGCCAGGGTGCCGACCGAGGTTCCGCGGGCGTCGGAAGTTGCCGGGTACGGCCCGCCGTGGACCATGGCATCGCACACCTCGACACCTGTCGGGTAACCATTGAGCAGAATCCGCCCGACTTTCTCTTCCAGCAGTGGTACCAGCCAGGCAAAGGCTTCAAAGTCCTCAGGCTCGCCGATCAGTGTGGCGGTCAGCTGGCCGCGCAGGCCAAGCACGGCAGCGCGCAACTGGTCGTTATCCTGAACTTCCACGGCCACGGTGGTGGGGCCGAACACTTCCTCCTGCAGCAATGGGTCGGACTCGACCAGCAACCGGGCATCGGCCTTGAACAACTGGGCGTGGGCCTGGCTGCCTTGCTGTGCCTGGCCGGCCAGGTGCTCGATACCGGCATGGGCGTGCAGGTGCTCCAGGCCAGCGACATAACTGCGTAGGCCGCCGGCGTTGAGCATGACCTGGCCGGCCTGCTGGCCCAGGTGCTGACCCAGCTCAGCCAACAGCTGGCTGTACGGTGGCGATTGCAGCCCGATGACCAGGCCCGGGTTGGTGCAGAACTGCCCTGCGCCCAGGCACACCGAACCGGCCAGCTCACGGGCGATGGCGTCGCCACGCTTGGCCAGGGCGCCCGGCAGGATGATCACCGGGTTGATGCTGGACATCTCGGCGAACACCGGAATCGGCTGGGGGCGCTCTGCGGCCATGCGGCACAGGGCGTCGCCGCCCTTCAGCGAACCGGTGAAACCTACAGCCTGGATGGCCGGGTGCTTGACCAGCCACTCGCCCACGCCGCCACCGAACACCATGTTGAACACCCCCTTGGGCATGCCGGTACGCTCGGCTGCCCGGGTGATGGCGCAGCCGACCAGGTCGGCGGTTGCCATGTGGCCGCTGTGTGCCTTGAACACCACCGGGCAGCCGGCGGCCAGCGCCGCGGCGGTGTCGCCACCTGCGGTGGAGAACGCCAGCGGGAAGTTACTGGCGCCGAACACCGCGACCGGGCCAACGCCAATGCGCATCTGGCGCAGGTCCACGCGTGGCAGTGGCTGGCGTTCGGGCAGGGCGAGGTCGATGCGTGCGCCCAGGTAGTCGCCACGGCGCAACACCTGGGCGAACAGGTGCATCTGGCCGCTGGTACGGCCGCGCTCACCCTGGATACGTGCGGCGGGCAGTGCGGTTTCGCGGCAGACGATAGCGATGAAGGCATCGTCCAGCTCGTCCAGTTCGGCGGCGATGGCATCCAGAAATTCGGCGCGGCGCGCCGGGGCCAGTTGGCGGAATTCGGCGAAAGCGGCGGCCGCGGCTTTGGCGGCTTGGTCGACTTCGCCCTCGGTAGCCTGGGCAAAGTTGTACGGCAGGGCTTCGCCGGTGCTCGCGTCCAGGCTCTGCAGGCGCTGTGCGCCAGCGGCGCTGCGCTGGCCGGCGATGAAGTTGTGGCCGAGGATTTCAGGCATGGTGTGCTCCTGTGAGGGTGGCTGAATGAAGAGTACTGGGCGAGCCTGCCCAGGGCATCAGGTAATTGGCGCCGGATTGAACAGGGTGATGTCGTTGTGCAAGCGGTGCTGCTCGGCCCAGGTCTGCTTGCGGCCACTGGCAACGTCGAGGTAGTAGTGGAACAGCTCCCAACCCAGTTCCTCGATGGTCGCGCGGCCGCTGGCGATGCGCCCGGCGTCGATGTCGATCAAATCGGGCCAGCGCTGCGCCAGCTCGCTGCGGGTGCACACCTTGACCACGGGCGCCATGGCCAGGCCATACGGTGTGCCGCGGCCCGTGGTGAAGACATGAAGGTTCATGCCTGCGGCCAGTTGCAGGGTGCCACAGACAAAGTCGCTGGCCGGGGTGGCGCAAAAGATCAGGCCCTTGCCCTTGACCCGCTCGCCTGGGCCAAGCACGCCCTGGATGGCCCCGCTGCCGGACTTGACGATCGAACCCAGCGACTTTTCGACGATATTCGACAGGCCGCCTTTCTTGTTGCCGGGTGTGGTATTGGCGCTGCGGTCGGCGGCGCCTTGCTGCAGGTAGCGGTCATACCAGTCCATTTCGCTGACCAGCGCGTCGGCCACCGCCTGGTTTTGCGCGCGCGAAGTCAGCATGTAGATGGCGTCGCGAACCTCGGTCACTTCCGAGAACAGCACGGTGGCACCGGCACGTACCAGCAGGTCGGCGGCATAACCCAGCGCCGGGTTGGCGGTAATGCCCGAAAAGGCGTCGCTGCCACCGCACTGCATGCCCAGGATCAGCTCGCTGGCCGGTACGCTTTCGCGTCGACGCTGGTCGAGTTTCTTCAGGCGGGTGTCGGCCAGCGCCATGATCTGCTCGATCATTTCCACAAAGCCCAGGCTGGCGTCCTGCAGGCGGTACAGCCACGGGTCGCTGAGATCTACCGACGGGTCGTTGTCGTGCATCACCTGGCCGGCCTGCAGCTTTTCGCAGCCCAGGCTGATGACCAGCGCTTCGCCGCCCAGGTTGGGGTTGCGCGCCAAGTTGCGCACGGTGCGGATCGGGATATAGGCGTCGCGGGCGTTGATGGCCACGCCGCAGCCGTAGCTGTGGGTGATGGCTACCACGTCATCGACGTTGGGGTATTGGGGCAGCAGTTCGCTGCGGATGCGCTTGACCGCGTGCTCCAGCACGCCGGTCACGCACTGCACGGTGGTGGTGATGCCAAGGATATTGCGCGTGCCGACCGTGCCGTCGGCGTTGCGGTAGCCTTCGAAGGTGAAACCTTCCAGTGGCGGCAGCGGCTGTGGCACGGCATCGCAGCGTGGCAGGCTGTCCAGTTCCGGGGCAGCGGGCATGGCCAGCTGGCTTTCCTGTACCCAGCTGCCCTGGCGCAGGTCTTCCAGCGCATAACCGATGATTTGCCCGTAGCGGCGCACCGGCTCGCCCTTGGCGATGGTCACGGTGGCAACCTTGTGGCTTTGCGGTACGCCCTCGACCAGGGTCAGGCCGTCGGCAAAACGGGCACCTTCGCCCAGGCCGCCGTCATTGACCACGACCACGACGTTGTCATCGTCGTGCAGGCGCACGTAGCGGGGCGAGTCGGAATGTTCGATCAACTGCATGTTTGGGCCCTACTTGTCAGGTTCTCAGGCTTTTTTGTACATCCGCCCGCACCGAACGAGCCGGGGCGGGCGTGTCACTCAATGACGCGAGCTGGCCAGTTCGCCGTTGGCAGCAGGCTCAGCCTGTGGCTTCGGGGCGTCGTCGCGCAATTCGATACGCTTGATCGGGCCAACGATCACCAGGTAGCTGAACACCGCTACCAGGGCGTTGGCGCCTACGTAGACCAGGGCCCACTTGAACGACCCCGTGGCGCTGATGATGTAGCCGATGACGATAGGCGTAGTGATCGAGGCGATGTTGCCGAAGGTGTTGAACAGGCCGCCCGACAGGCCGGCGATCTGCTTCGGCGAGGTGTCTGCCACTACCGCCCAGCCCAGCGCGCCGATGCCTTTGCCGAAGAAGGCCAGGGTCATGAAACCGACGACCATCCACTCGGCGTCTACGTAATTGCAGAACACCATGGTGGTCGACAGCATCAGGCCGCAGACGATCGGCAGCTTGCGCGAGAAGGTCAACGAGTTGCCACGGCGCAGCAGCCAGTCCGAGATCACCCCGCCCAGCACGCCGCCGATAAAGCCGCAGACCGCCGGCAGCGAGGCGATGAAGCCGGCCTTGAGGATGGTCATGCCGCGTTCCTGCACCAGGTATACCGGGAACCAGGTCAGGAAGAAGTAGGTGATGGCGTTGATGCAATACTGGCCCAGGTACACGCCCAGCAGCATGCGGCTGGTCAGCAGCTGCTTGATGTAACCCCATTTCGGGCCATCGTTGCCGCGCTTGTGGTCCATGTCGACCAGGCCGCCGTTCTGCTCGATGTGTTCGAGCTCGGCCGGGCTGATGCGTGGATGCTGGCGCGGGTTGTAGATGGTTTTCAGCCACACCATCGAGAAGATGATGCCCAGCGCCCCCATCACCACGAACACGTGCTCCCAGCCGAAGCTGAACACGATCCAGCCCATGATCGGTGCGAACAGGGCGGTGGCGAAGTACTGCGCGGAGTTGAAGATGGCCGAGGCGGTGCCGCGTTCCTGGGTCGGGAACCAGGCCGCGACGATACGGGCGTTACCCGGGAACGAAGGGGCTTCGGCAAAGCCGACGAGGAAGCGCAAGGTGAACAGGGTCACGACTGCCCAGGCAACCGGCAGGCCGCCGACAAAGCCCTGCAACAGGGTGAACAGCGACCAGGTGAAGATGCTGAAGGCGTAGACGTTCTTGGAACCGAAGCGGTCGAGCAGCCAGCCACCAGGAATCTGGCCAGCCACGTAAGCCCATCCGAAGGCGGAGAAGATATAACCGAGGGTTACGGCGTCAATGCCGAGGTCTTTCTGCAGGCTGGAGCCTGCGATTGCAATGGTCGCGCGGTCGGCATAGTTGATCGTGGTCACCAGGAACAGCATGAACAGGATCAGGTAGCGCACATGCGTCTTTTTAGTCGCTTGCATGCTGGTTGTACTCCCACTAGTTATTTTTGTGCGGGCTCACGAATGGTAACCGGAGCGGGGCAGGCCCACTCCGGGCGCGGCATATGGCAGGCCGCAGGCGGCGCTTACTGCGGGCCCATCTTGTCCATCAGCGCGGCGAGCATTTCGTACTCTTCGGCGGTGAGGTCGGTCAGCGGGGTACGCACCGGGCCTGCGTCGTAACCGGCCAGCTTGGCGCCGGCCTTGACGATGCTCACGGCGTAGCCAGCCTTGCGGTTGCGGATGTCCAGGTAGGGCAGGAAGAAATCATCGATCAGCTTGGCCACGGCAGCGTGGTCGTCGCGGGCGATGGCGTTGTAGAAGTCCATCGCAGTCTTCGGCACAAAGTTGAACACTGCCGAGGAGTAGACCGGTACGCCCAGGGCCTTGTAGGCAGCAGCATACACTTCGGCGGTTGGCAGGCCGCCCAGGTAGCTGAAGCGATCACCCAGGCGGCGGCGGATCGACACCATCAGCTCGATATCACCCAGGCCGTCCTTGTAGCCGATCAGGTTAGGGCAGCGTTCGGCCAGTTTCTCCAGCAGGTCGGCGTTCAGGCGGCAGACATTGCGGTTGTACACCACCACGCCGATCTTCACCGACTTGCAGACGGCTTCCACGTGGGCGGCAACACCGTCCTGGCTGGCTTCGGTCAGGTAGTGCGGCAGCAGCAGCAGGCCCTTGGCGCCCAGGCGCTCGGCTTCTTGCGCATATTCGATGGCCTGGCGGGTGGAGCCACCCACGCCGGCGAGGATCGGTACCGAAGTGGCGCAGGTATCGACTGCGGTCTTGATGACCTGGCTGTATTCGCTGGCAGCCAGGGAGAAGAACTCACCCGTACCACCGGCGGCGAACAGGGCACTGGCGCCATACGGGGCCAGCCACTCCAGGCGCTTGATGTAGCCCGCCGGGTTGAAGTCGCCCTGGGCGTTGAAGTCGGTGACCGGGAAAGACAGCAGGCCGTGGGAGAGGATGGATTTGAGTTCTTGTGGGTTCATTGTTGTTGGCATCCTGTGGCGCTTGGGTGGAGGTGTTGTTTTGCGTTGGAGGTAAGTTATCGTACAACCTCAGCAATGACCAGTGCTTTCTTGGAATTTTGTTTTCCGCGAGGGTGTACGCGTCGAGGTGCCCGCCTCGATATGTGTGGTGGGTTGCAGATCGAGCGCAGCTCGCGATGCGCCGCGCGGGCGGCGCTCGATCTCACAGGCGCTGAAAAACCGACGACCACCACCCGGTAGTCATCGTATCTCTAAAGGCCTAAAGAAAAAACGATCGCTAAGACAGGCAAAAACCCGCCGCCCGATTCCACGGCAGATATTCTGGGACCAGCAGAGGGTGACCGGGGGAGGCGGGGGCGGCCTTGCGCCGCCCCGCGATCAAAGCAGGGGAAACTGTAGGTCAGGCAGCGCGCTTGACCTGCGCCTTGCGAACCTGGGCGCGGCACGCGTCACCGAACGCCTGGAAGATCTTGATCGAGTCGGGGTTCTGCGCGGCTTGCCATTCTGGGTGCCATTGCACGGCGAACAGGAACGGCGAAATGCTTGGCGCATGAATGGCCTCGACCAGGCCGTCTTCCGCATGCGCGATGGCCTCGATGCCGGCGCCGAGCGTGTGCAGGCCCTGGCCGTGCAGCGAGTTGACGCGGATTTCGTCGCAACCCAAAGTGTCGCGCAGCCAGCTGCCTGGCTTGATTTTCACGCTGTGAACCTGGGCGTACTGCACTTCGACCGGATCTTCCGGGTTTTCCCGGTGGTCGTTGAAACCCGGTTCGGCGTACACCTTCTGGTAGATGTCGCCACCCAGGGCCACGTTGATTTCCTGCATGCCCCGGCAGATGCCGAAGATGGGCAGGCCACGCTTGAGCGCCGCCTTGACCAGCGGAATGTCGAACAGGTCGCGGTTCTGGTCCTGGCCTTTGCCTGGGGTCTGGTTTTCCTGGCCGTACAGCGCCGGGTCGATGTTGCTGCCAGCGCCGGTCAGGTAAACGCCGTCGGCCATGTCCAGATAGGTCTCGAGGTCGTCAATGCCGCAGCAGGTGGGCACCAGCACCGGGACACAATCGGCGAACTCGACCAGCGGGGTGATGTATTTGTGGGTCATGACCTGGTAGTCATGGCCTTTGCGCTCTTGGCTGCCCATGGTCATCAGGACGACGGGTTTGCGCAGGGAAGGTTGCTTGTTGCCAATGTTGCTGTTGGACATATGTCACCTTGGGACAGGTTCGACCTGTCGTTGTTGTGCAGGCGCACGGCGCGGGGCTCTGAGTGGCGCCTGGAGCCCCGAGCACTGCCGGCTCGTCGAGCTGACGATGCCGGTCGGGGCCTGTAGATAGCTTGCCAGAGCCGTTCGATATGTCAAACGACTGAAAGGGGCTGCAAGGCGGGAAATGCGCCGGTTTCGGGTGGGTTGAACCGATGCGGGCCTGTGGCGGCGTGGGTTTGGCGGGAGGTTCGGTCAATAATATTTAACGACGCAGTCGGGTCTTTGCAGCCGTGCAATGAAATAGGTGGCTTGAAGTCAACGCGGTCGTTGTGGGAGCGGCCTTGTGTCGCGAAAGGGCTGCACAGCAGCCCCGGCAATATATGCAGCAGTGCTGAAAAACCGGGGGCCGCTTTGCGGCCCTTTCGCGACACAAGGCCGCTCCCACAAGTTCAGTGACAGGTCTGCAATCAGTGCAGGATCTGCGCCAGGAACCCCTTGGCCCGCTCGGTGCGCGGGTGGTTGAAGAACACCTGCGGCGGGCTGTCCTCGATGATCTGCCCACCCTCCAGGAACAGCACCCGCTCGGCCACCTGCCGGGCAAAGCCCATTTCGTGGGTGACGCAAAGCATGGTCATGCCCGTGCCGGCCAGTTGCACCAGCACATCCAGCACTTCAGCGACCATTTCAGGGTCCAGTGCCGACGTAGGCTCGTCGAACAGCATGATCCGCGGTTTCATGCACAGCGCGCGGGCAATTGCCACGCGCTGCTGCTGCCCGCCGGACAACTGGCTGGGGTACTTGTGCGCTTGGCTTACGATGCCCACTTTGGTCAGGTACATGCGCGCCCGCTCCTCGGCATCCTTGCGCGATAGCCCACGCACGCTCGTGGGGGCGAGCAGGCAGTTGTCGAGCACGCTCATGTGCGGGAACAGGTTGAAGTGCTGGAACACCATGCCAATGTCGCTGCGTACCTGCGCCGCCTCCCGGGTGTTGGTCGCAAGGTCGACGCCGGCGACCTCGATAGTGCCCTGCTGGGCGATTTCCAGGCGGTTGATGCAGCGGATCAGCGTCGACTTGCCCGAGCCGGAAGGCCCGCACAGGACGATACGTTCGCCTTCGCGTACCTGCAGGTCGATGTCGCGCAAGACATGGAACGCCCCGTAGTGCTTGTTCAAGCCTTCAATGCGGATCAGCACCGGGCGCGGGTCGGTTTCAGGGGTAGCGGTGGCATGGCTCAAGAGTGCGGTCATCGTGTTGTGCTCCCGCGGGGGTCAGTCGAAACGGGTTGCGCTATAAGGCGCGGGGTCGGTGAAGGGGCGTTCCCCGGTCACCAGTTCGGCCAGCAGGCGGCCGCTGACCGGGCCAAGGGTGAGGCCATGGTGGGCGTGACCAAAGTTGAACCACAGCCCTGGGTGGCGTGGCGCCGGGCCAATGACCGGGCGCATGTCGGGCAGGCACGGGCGCCGTCCCAGCCACGGTGCGTCGTCCAGGCGCTCGCCCAGCGCGGGGAACAGCTTGCGCGCCAGGGCTTCGCAACGGTCCAGCTGGATCTGGTTGGCGGGCGCATTGGCGGCATCGAACTCGATACCGGTGGTCAAGCGCACGCCGCGCGCCATCGGTGCCAGCACATAACCGCCCTGGGTGTCGCAGATCGCGTGCTCCAGTTGCGCGCCGCCACGGGTGCCGTAGTGCATGTGATAGCCGCGCTTGATCGCCAGCGGTATCTGGTAGCCCAGGCCGCTGAACAGGTCGGCCGACTGGGGGCCCAGGCAGGCGACAACCTCGTCGGCAGTGATCGGGCCACGGCGGCTGTCGACCTGCCACTTGCCGTGGTGCTGACGCAGGCTGCGCGCATCGCCATGCAGGAACTGCCCGCCGCGTTGCTGGAACAAGGCTGCATACCCACGGGTGAGGGCGCCGGGGTTGATGACGGTTTTTGGGTCAAGCCAGTGGATACCGCCGACCACGGTGGCATCCAGCTGGTGTTCGCGGGCCTGCAACTGGCCGCATTCCAGTATTTCGAACTGCAGGCCGTAACGGCTCAGGCCCTTGGCATCGGCCTTGGCCTGGCTGAACAGCGTCGGATCGCGGAACACCTCGATCCAGCCTTTGGCCTGCACCAGCCCTTGCAGGCCGGCAGCTGCGATCAGCACGTCGTGTTCCTCCACGCAGCGCTGCACCAATGGCAGCATATCGGCGGCGGCACCTGCCAGGCGCCCGGGGGCGGACTGGCGCCAGTAGCGCCACAGCCACGGTGCCGCCTTGGGCAGATGCGCCAGGCTGTAGCGCACGTCGGGCTGGCGGTTCAGGCCGTAGCGCAGCAGGGCGCCCAGTTGCCGTGGGAAGGCATAGGGGATGACGCTGGAGCGCTCGATGAGCCCGGCGTTGCCGTGGCTGGTACCGCTGCCCGGTTCGTCGCGGTCGAGCAGTACCACCTGGCGCCCGCGGGCTTGCAAGTGCAGGGCGGTGCTGACGCCGACGATGCCGGCGCCCAGGACTAAGGTCTGGCAATGCATGGAACGTATCCTTCGGTCAGTTCAGGTGGCGGCCCAGGCGGGCTTCCAGGTGTTTCAGCAGGCGCCGCACCACCTCGACGATCACCAGGTAGAGCACTGCGGCCCACAGGTAGATCTGGAAGTCGAAGCTGCGCGAAAAGGCCAGTTTGGTCACGCCCATCAGGTCGTAGATGGTCACCAGCGAGGCAATGGCGCTGGCTTTGATCATCAGGATCAATTCGTTGCCCAGCGGGCCGATGGCAACCAGCAGCGACTGCGGCAGGATCACCTTGAAGAAGGTCGTCGAGCGCTTCAGGTTCAAGGCCCGCGCCGCCTCATACTGGCCCGGGGCGACGGCCATCAGGCTGCCGCGGAAGATCTCGGCCTGGTAGGCGGCGGTGTTCAAGGTGAACGCCAGCAAGGTGCAGAACCACGCCTCGCGGAAGAACCACCACAGGCCCACGTCCTGCCAGAAGCTCTTGAACGAGCCCAGGCCGTAGTACAGCAGGAACAACTGGGCCAGCAATGGCGAGCCGCGGAAGAAGTACACATAACCTGCCGCCAGGCGTTGCAACAGCAGGTTGTGCGACAGGCGCGCCAGCGCCAGCAGCAGGCCCAGCAGCGCGCCCAGGCTGAAGGAAATGGCGACCAGCTTGGCAGTGACCAGCAGGCCGTCGACAAAGCGCGGGCCGTAACGCTGCAGCAGGTCAGGGTCGAGCACCAGCGCCAGCAATTGGTCGAGGCTCATGCGCGCGCTCCTTGCAGGTGGCGGTTGCTCCGCCGCTCGATGTAGGCGAACACGCGCCCGGACAATGCCGCGAACAGCAAGTAGCCCAGGCACGCCACGCCATAGAAGAACATGGGCTCTTTGGTCACGCTGACGGCCAGGTTGGTCTGGCGCATCAGGTCGACCAGCGAGATGGTCGACACCAGCGAGGTGTCCTTGAGCAACGACAGCCAGTTGTTGGACAAGCCGGGCAGGGCAATGCGGGTCAACTGCGGCAGCAGCACCTTGAAGAACCCGGTGCGTTTGCTCAGCCCCAAGGCCGAACAGGCCTCCCACTGGCCTTTGGGCAAGGTCTTGAAAGCGGCCAGCCAGATCTCGCTGGAAAATGCGGCAAACACCAGACTGAACGCGATCATGGCGGCCACGAAGGTATTGATCAGGAACTCACCTTCATAGCCCAGGGCGGCAAGGACCTTCTGCGCGGCGATCTGGCAGCCGTAATAAATGATCAGCAGTGTCAGCAGCTCGGGCAAGCCGCGGAACACGGTGGAAAACGTGGTGGCCCAGGCCCGTGGCAGGCGTTTGCGCGAGCGGGCCGCCAGGGCGACTACCAGGCCCAGCGGCAGGCCGATGGGCAGGCAGGCCAGGGCCAGTGACACAGTGACCAGCGCGCCGGCCAGCAGCGCCTGGCCCCAGCCACCGCTGGCCAAGGACAGCAAGGACAATTGATCGAGCATGACGAACACCTTGTGTTGACCTCACCGGCCTCATCGCCGGCAAGCCAGCTCGCACAGGTAAACCGCTGTTCTTCAGGTCTGTGGGCAACCTGTGGGAGCTGGCTTGCCGGCGATAGGGCCCGGTCAGGCAATGATGGCTTGAAGATCAGTTGTAGATATCGAATGCAAAGTACTTACTGGCGATCTTCTGATAGGTGCCGTTGGCCACGATCTGTTGCAACGCGGTGTTCAAGCGTTGGCGCAAGGCTTCATCATCCTTGCGCACGGCAATGGCGGCATCGGCCTTGGTGTTGGCTACATCACCCAGAATCTTGCAGCAGTCACCGCCGTTCTTGCTGATCCATTCCTGAAGCGGAAATTTGTCGGCAATCACCCCGTCCAGGCGGCCGGCGGCCAGGTCCGCGTTGGCTTCGTCCATGGTCGGGTACAGCTTCACGTCAGCGCCGGCCTTGGCGTAAACGTCCTCGGCATAAATGGCCTGGGTAGACGACGACTGGGCGCCAACCGTGTAGCCGTCGAAGTGGGTTTGGGCATCGGTGATCTTGCTGTCCTTGGCCACGGCCACGGTCAACGGGGTACGGTAGTAATGGTCGGTGAAGGCAATTTTCTTGCGCCGCTCCTCGGTGTCGATCATCGAGGCCACCACAGCGTCGTACTTGCGCGCCATCAGCGCCGGGATGATGCCTTCCCAGTCCTGAGCCACCAGCGTGCACTCGACCTTCATCTGTTCGCACAGGGCATGGGTAATGTCGACGTCGAAGCCATGCAACTGGTTATCGGCGTCGACATAGTTGAACGGCGGGTAGGCACCCTCGGTGGCGAAGCGCAGGGTTTCGGCACTGGCAGCACCCGCCAGCAGCAGGGCGCACGCACCCAGCAAGGCCATGGACTTGTTCATCTCGCACCTCATTGCACTCTTGCTATTGTTGTTTGCCCGCCGACCACGTGGTGTAGCCGACGAACTCGTTATGTAGAGCGGCAGTTGCTTCCAAGCGCTTTTCAACATCCGGCCCGAGTTTCTTGCAGACCTCGTTGACCATCAGGTGTACCCACGACAGCATGGCCGAGGTGGATTCCCAGAACAGATTGAATTCGGTGGGTATGCGGAACACCTCGTCGGCGTTGGCATCGGCCCAGTCACAGAAAGTGTCGGTCACCAAGGTGACCGCAATGCCCGCCTCGCGCGCCTTTTGGCACAGCAACAGGGCATGGCGGGAATAACGGCGCGCCTCGAACACCACCAGGGCGCTGTCTGCGGCGTTACCGAGCAGCACGTCGGCAAAGTGCCCGGCACTGAGGTCGACCAGTTGCACCCCATCGCGCAGGTATTGCAGCAAGTGGCCCATGCACATGGCCAGGCCGCGCTCGGTCTGAAAACCTGCAACAAAGACCCGGCGCTTGCTCGCCAGGCGTTGGGCCACGTTGTGCCAGGCCGGGCCTTGGCGGTACTCGTGCACGCGCACCAGGGCGGCCATTTCCAGTTCCAGGCTGCCGCCGTTGTCGCTGGCGTCCTGGCGCTGGCGGTAATCGTGCAAGCGGTCGCCCATCAGCCACGGGCCATCGCCCAGGTCGCTCTGCAGGTCTTGCTTAAGTGCCTTGAGGTGGGCATAACCCAGGGAGCGGCAAAACCGCCCGACACTGGATTCGCTGACGCCCAGCTTGGCGGCGATGCTGGCCGAGGTCTGGAACGGCAGTTCGTGCAGGTTGGCGAGCATGTAGGTGGCGATCTTGCGGCCTGACGCTGCGGCCCCGTCGAGGCTGGCTTCCAGGCGTTGCTTGATCGGTTGGCTCATGCTGGGGCTCCAGAAGGTAAGGCTTGGGAAGAAAATGAATGTTTTCTGCCATTAAGTCAACATTTGACAGATAGCTGTCACTCGCGGGAAAGTTTTGCCGTTGCAACGCTGTAGCCACTCCAAAATCAACAAGGAGCTTCAGATGTCCGCACCGTCCACCGGCACCGTCGTGCGCGTGCCGTTTACCGAGCTGCAAGGCCTGCTGCAGGCTATCTTCCAGCGCCATGGCTGCAGCGACAGCGTGGCCAGGGTGCTGGCCCACAATTGTGCGAGCGCCCAGCGCGATGGTGCCCATAGCCATGGGGTGTTCCGCATGCCGGGGTACGTGTCCACGCTGAACAGCGGCTGGGTCGATGGGCGGGCCGTGGCCAAGGTCAGTGACCTTGCCGCCGGCTATGTCAGCGTCGATGCCGCTGGCGGGTTCGCCCAGCCCGCACTGGCGGCGGCCCGCGACCTGTTGGTGGCCAAGGCGCGCAACGCCGGCATTGCCGTGCTGGCGATCCACAACTCGCACCATTTCGCCGCCTTGTGGCCAGACGTGGAGCCGTTCGCTGAAGAGGGCCTGGTGGCCCTCAGCGTGGTCAACAGCATGACCTGTGTGGTGCCGCATGGGGCCCGCAAGCCTCTGTTCGGCACCAACCCTATCGCCTTTGCAGCACCCTGCGCCGAGCATGACCCGATCGTCTTCGACATGGCCACCAGCGCCATGGCCCACGGCGACGTGCAGATTGCCGCGCGTGCCGGCCAGCCGCTTCCCGAAGGCATGGGTGTCGATGCCAATGGCGAACCAACCACCGAGCCCAAGGCGATTCTCGAGGGCGGTGCCTTGCTGCCATTTGGCGGGCACAAGGGCTCGGCGCTGTCGATGATGGTCGAATTGCTGGCGGCGGCGCTGACAGGCGGGCATTTCTCCTGGGAGTTCGACTGGTCGGAGCACCCGGGGGCGAAAACGCCATGGACCGGGCAACTGATCATCGTCATCGACCCGAGCAAGGCCGAGGGCGAGCGTTTTGCCCAGCGCAGTCGCGATCTGGTGGAGCAGATGCAGGCGGCAGGGTTGACGCGCATGCCGGGTGAACGGCGTTACCGCGAGCGCGAGGTGGCAGACGAGGAGGGGGTGGCGCTGACCGAGCAGGAATTGCAAGACCTGAAAGCGTTGCTTGGTTGATCCGGCCTAATCGCCGGCAGGCCAGCTCCCGCAGTGGGAGATTCTAGGGTTCCTGGCAAGGGTAGCCGGAGCATCATCAGCGCCTGTGAGATCGAGCGCCGCCCGCGCGGCGCAATCGCGAGCTGCGCTCGCTCCTACGTTTGTTTCGGGCCAGTAACGCCTGTGACAGGCGCGCGCGGCCGCCTTGTTTGTACGCCGCGATATTGAGGCATGCACCAAGGCGTTCGCGCGCGAATCCCACAGGAATAATTGGCCCGAAACAAACGTAGGAGCGAGCGCAGCTCGCGATTGCGCCGCGCGGGCGGCGCTCGCTCTCACAGGCGCTGCATATCTTGTGGCAAACACCTGTCAGCCCTAAGGCGATCCCTGTGGGAGCTGGCTTGCCGGCGATTAGGCCATCACTGCCAGCATAAAACCCTGGCCATGCAATGTTGCATAGACAACCTTGCACATTAGTGGATGTTCCTGAGCCGTGTGTGCGGGTATGCTCAGGGCTGACTTTTCGTACTGTCCTGATCCAAGGAGCTGCACGCTGTGTTCAAACATGTCGATGCCTATGCCGGCGACCCGATCCTCTCGTTGATGGAAACTTTCAAGGCCGACCCGCGCGCCGACAAGGTCAACCTGAGCATCGGCCTGTATTACGATGAGGCCGGCGTGGTGCCGCAATTGGCGGCGGTGGATGCGGTGGAAAAGCGCATCGCCGGCCAGGACCATGAAGCGTCCCTGTACCTGCCTATGGAAGGCCTGGCCAGCTACCGTCAGGCGATTCAGGCGCTGCTGTTCGGCGCCGATCACCCGGCCGTGACGGGTGGGCGCGTGGCCACGGTGCAGACCGTGGGTGGCTCTGGCGCGTTGAAGGTCGGCGCCGACTTCCTCAAGCGCTACTTCCCGCAGTCGGAAGTCTGGGTCAGCAACCCGACCTGGGACAACCACCGCGCCATCTTCGAGGGTGCCGGCTTCAAGGTGCACACCTACCCGTACTTCGATCAGGCCACTCGCGGCGTCGACTTCGACGGCATGCTGGCCACCCTGCAAGCGCTGCCGGCCAATAGCGTGGTCCTGCTGCACCCGTGCTGCCATAACCCGACCGGTGCCGACCTGGCCCAGAACCAGTGGCAGCAGGTGGTCGAAGTGGTCAAGGCCCGCCAGTTGATCCCGTTCCTCGACATCGCCTACCAGGGCTTTGCCGAGGGCCTGGTCGAAGACGCCTACGCCATCCGCGAAATGGCCCGTGCCGGCGTACCGTGCCTGGTCAGCAACTCGTTCTCGAAAATCTTCTCGCTGTATGGCGAGCGGGTCGGTGGCTTGTCAGTGGTGTGCGACGACGCGGCCACCGCACAGAGCGTGCTGGGCCAGCTCAAGGCCACCGTGCGCCGCAACTATTCCAGCCCGCCCAACTTCGGTGCCCAACTGGTGGCTGGGGTGCTCGGCGATGCCGGCCTGAATGCCCAGTGGGCCGAGGAAGTCGAAGTGATGCGCAAGCGCATTCTGGATATGCGCCAGGCGCTGGTCGATGCCCTGGCCGTGCTGCTTCCAGGCCAGGACTTCCAGTTCTTCCTGCGCCAGCGTGGCATGTTCAGCTACACCGGCTTCAGCGTCGAGCAGGTCCGCCGCCTGCGCGACGAATTTGGCGTGTACCTGATCGATAGCGGCCGCGTGTGCATGTCCGGCCTGCGCCCGGCCAACCTTCAACGGGTAGCCGAGGCGTTTGCTGCCGTGCAGAAGTAACCCTGCATCGGGGTGCTGAGCACCCCGTTCGCGCTGCAAGGCCGCTCTTGCATCCACCGCGCAACACCCGCGATGCCTGCCACTTGTAAAGACAAGTGCAGCCGCCCCTCGGAAAAGGGCTTCGCAAGTGCAACCTTTCCGTGCACAATCGCGCCCCTCTTTTCCGGTTGAGTTGGGCGAACGCACTGTTTCGCCATTCTCAGCCTGTTGCAGTCTTGCGAGTGGAGCTTCACCCGGAATGAATGAGCAGGCCCCAAGCGTTGAACAACGCTTTGCAGAATCGACCCCCGCCACCCTCGGTAACTGGGCGCGGCACGACACCACCTGGATGCTGGGCCTGTTCGGCACCGCCATCGGTGCTGGCACCCTTTTCCTGCCGATCAACGCCGGCCTTGGCGGCTTCTGGCCGCTGCTGGTCCTGGCCGTGCTGGCATTCCCGATGACCTATTTCGCCCACCGTGGGCTGACCCGCTTCGTGCTTTCCGGGCGCACCGGTGGTGATATCACCGAGGTGGTCAAGGAGCATTTCGGCAGCACTGCGGGCACCTCGATCACCGTGCTGTACTTCTTCGCCATCTTCCCGATCCTGCTGATCTACAGCGTGGCGCTGACCAACACCGTGTCCAGCTTCATCGAGCACCAGTTGCACCTGCAGCCACCGCCACGGGCCATGCTGTCGTTCGTGCTGATTCTTGGCCTGCTGGCCATCGTGCGCTGCGGCGAGCAGGCCACGGTCAAGGTCATGAGCCTGCTGGTGTACCCGTTCATCGTTGCCCTGGCGCTGCTGGGCCTGTACCTGGTACCGCACTGGACCGGTGGTATCCTCGATAGCGCCACCCAGGTGCCACCGGCCTCGGCCTTCCTGCACACCTTGTGGCTGGCCATTCCGGTGATGGTGTTTTCCTTCAACCACTCGCCGATCATCTCGGCCTTCGCCGTGGACCAGAAACGCCGCTACGGCGACCACGCAGATGAGCGCAGCGGGCAGATTCTGCGCCGTGCCCACCTGTTGATGGTGGTGATGGTGCTGTTCTTCGTGTTCAGCTGCGTGCTGACCCTGAGCAGCGCGCAGCTGGCTGAAGCCAAGGCGCAGAACCTGTCGATCCTGTCGTACCTGGCCAACCACTTCAGCAACCCCACCATCGCGTTTGCCGCGCCGCTGATTGCCTTCGTGGCCATCGCCAAGTCGTTCCTCGGCCACTACATCGGTGCCAGTGAAGGCCTCAAGGGCATTATCGCCAAGACCGGCGCACGCCCGGGCGCCAAGGCCCTGGACCGGGTGGTTGCAGGGTTGATGCTGGTAGTGTGCTGGATCGTCGCCACCCTCAACCCGAGCATCCTCGGCATGATCGAATCGCTCGGCGGCCCGATCCTTGCGGTGCTGCTGTTCCTGATGCCGATGTACGCCATCCGCCGTGTACCGTCCATGCGCAAGTACAGCGGCGCGGCGTCCAATGTATTCGTGGTAGTGGTGGGCTTGGTTGCGCTGACTTCGGTGGTGTACGGCCTGCTGGGCTGAGTCACGGCTGGCTATGAAACAAGCCCGGGTTGGCTGGCGCCGCCCGGGTTTTTTGCGCGTGAAACTCACCCGGCAAGGGGCGAGAAAGCCGGAAGTTTGTTCACAAACATTATCCGGGAATAGAACAAATTCACCCGCCCCCATAGGCACTAGGCCGCCTTCATGCTTAACTCGGTGTCCTTTTCAAACCCCGCATAAGGATTTCGTCATGGCTCAAGTGACTCTCAAAGGCAACCCGGTTCAGGTCAACGGCAACCTGCCACAGGCCGGCGCCCAGGCTCCGGCTTTTTCCCTGGTGGGTGAAGGCCTGGCTGACAAGTCGCTGAAAGACTACGCCGGCAAGCGCAAGGTGCTGAACATCTTCCCGAGCGTCGACACCCCAACCTGTGCCACTTCGGTGCGCAAGTTCAACGCCCAGGCCAACGATGTAGCCAACACCGTGGTGCTGTGCATCTCCGCCGACCTGCCGTTTGCGCAGGCACGTTTCTGCGGCGCCGAGGGCCTGGAGAACGTGAAGAACCTGTCGACCCTGCGCGGCCGCGAGTTCCTCGAAAACTACGGCGTGGCCATCGCCGATGGCCCGCTGGCTGGCCTGGCCGCCCGCGCCGTGGTGGTGCTGGACGAGAACGATAAAGTGCTGCACAGCGAGCTGGTCGGCGAAATCGCTGAAGAACCGGACTACGAGGCTGCACTGGCGGTACTGAAGTAAGCAGCGCGCCTGTCGCGGAGCGCTTTGATGTCGTGATAGCCCTGTAGGAAAGAGTGCAGCTCTGCTCTGCAGGGTTGTCAGTGCTCGCCGTGGCATCTTTAGCGCTTGTGAGATCGAGCGCCGCCCGCGCGGCGCATCGCGAGCTCCTACGTTTGTTTCGCGCCAATTATGCCTGTGTGATTTGCGCGCGAACGCCTTGGGGCATGGCTCGATATAGCGCCGTGCGAACAAGGCGGTCGCGCGCGCCTGGCCCAGGCAATACTGGCCCGAAACAAACGTAGGAGCGAGCGCAGCTCGCGATGCGCCGCGCGGGCGGCGCTCGTTCTGTGGAACCCCGCAGCCCTCAGCGCGCTCCAAGCAACACCCTGTAACGGCCTGGAACACGTTCCGGGCCGTTTTCATTTAAAATTCCGCATCTTGGCAACGTCAGCCAAAGGTAAACCTCTGGTAAAGGCCCTTTGCTAAAACGATGCCAGTGCTTATCGTTCACCCTCCCCAAGCCGTCATTCCGAACAAGGTTCGTTCAACCCATGCAAGCGTCCAATTCCCGTTCCCCTCGTCGCTGGCTGCTCGGCCTGCTGATCCTGCTGCTGGTGGCTGCGCTGGCCTGGTGGCTGTGGCCTGCAGCAACGCCTGGGCATAAGGACGCCAGCGGCGGGCGTGGTGGCAAAGGCATGGGCATGGGCGGCCGCCCGGGCTTCGGTGGTTCAACCGACCCGGTGCCTGTGCGCGTCGAACCCGTGACCGTGGGTGACTTCCCGCTGTATTACAAGGCGCTGGGTACAGTGACTGCGACCAACACGGTCAACGTACGCAGCCGCGTGGCAGGCGAGCTGGTCAAAATCCACTTCAAGGAAGGCCAGCAGGTCAAGGCCGGCGACCTGCTCGCCGAAATCGACCCGCGCACCTACCGAATCGCGCTGCAGCAGGCCGAAGGCACGCTGGCACAGAACCAGGCGCAGTTGAAGAACGCCCAGGTCGACCTGGCCCGCTACAAAGGCTTGTACGCCGAAGACAGTATCGCCAAGCAGACCCTCGACACGGCCGAGGCGCAGGTGGCGCAGTTTCAGGGCCTGGTCAAGACCAACCAGGCGCAAGTCAACGATGCCCGGCTAAACCTGGAGTTCACCCAGATCCGCGCCCCGATCAACGGCCGGGTGGGCCTGCGCCAGCTCGATCTGGGGAACCTGGTAGCGGCCAACGACACCAATGCCCTGGTGGTCATCACCCAGACCGAGCCCATCAGCGTTGCCTTCACCTTGCCGGAAACCGAACTGGACACCGTACTGCAGCGTTACCGCAGCGGCGCCAGCCTGCCGGTCGAGGCCTGGGACCGCAGTGACAGCAAGCTGCAGTCCAAGGGGGTACTGGCCAGTATCGACAACCAGATCGACACCACCACCGGCACCCTGAAATTCAAGGGCCGCTTCGAGAACAAGGACCTGGCCCTGTTCCCCAACCAGTTCGTCAACGTGCGTCTGCTGGCCGACACCCTCAAGCAGGTGGTCATGGCCCCGGCGGCAGCCATTCAGTTCGGTAACGACGGCACGTTCGCCTACGTCGTCAACGACCAGAGCACGGTCAATGTACGCAAGCTCAAGGTCGGCGCCAGTGATGGCGAGCACAGCGTCATCCTCGATGGCCTGAAGGCCGGCGACCGCCTGGTACTGGAAGGTACCGACCGCCTGCGCGAGGGCACCAAGGTCGAGGTGGTCGAAAACAGCTCGCAGGTGCCGACGACCCCAGGCCAGAAACTGCAGGGCCAGGATGCCAAAGGGTCGGCACATGCCGGTGAGGGCCAGCCAGGGCAAGCGCAGCCTGGTGCCGCAGCAGGCAAGGCGGGCGCATGAACCTCTCGCGCCTGTTCATCCTGCGGCCGGTCGCCACCACGCTGAGCATGCTGGCCATCGTGCTGGCCGGCCTGATCGCCTACAAGCTGCTGCCGGTTTCTGCCTTGCCGCAGGTGGACTACCCGACCATCCGCGTCATGACCCTGTACCCCGGCGCCAGCCCGGAGGTCATGACCAGCGCGGTGACCGCGCCACTGGAGCGCCAGTTCGGCCAGATGCCCGGGCTTGAGCAAATGGCCTCGACCAGCTCCGGCGGCGCATCGGTGCTCACCCTGCGTTTCAACCTGGACATGAACATGGACGTTGCCGAGCAGCAGGTACAGGCCGCGATCAACGCCGCCAGCAACCTGCTGCCCAGCGACCTGCCGGCGCCGCCGGTGTACAACAAGGTCAACCCGGCCGACACGCCGGTGCTGACCTTGGCCATTTCCAGCAAGACCATGCCGCTGCCCAAGCTCAACGACCTGGTCGATACCCGGGTGGCGCAGAGGCTTGCGCAGATCAGCGGCGTGGGCATGGTGAGCATCGCCGGGGGCCAGCGCCAGGCGGTGCGGATCAAGGTCAATGTCGATGCCTTGGCGGCCAATGGCCTGAACCTTGAAGATGTCCGCACGCTGATCGGCGCGTCCAACGTCAACCAGCCCAAGGGTAACTTCGACGGGCCCACCCGCGTGTCGATGCTCGACGCCAACGACCAGCTGCGCTCCCCCGAGGAATACGCCAACCTGATCCTGGCCTATAACAACGGTGCGCCGCTGCGCCTGAAGGACGTGGCCGAAATCGTCGACGGTGCCGAGAACGAGCGCCTGGCAGCCTGGGCCAACGAAAACCATGCGGTACTGCTGAACATCCAGCGCCAGCCGGGTGCCAACGTGATCGAAGTGGTAGACCGCATCAAGGCGCTGCTGCCGTCGATCACCGACAACCTGCCTGCGGGCCTGGATGTGTCGGTGCTCACCGATCGCACCCAGACCATTCGTGCCGCGGTCAAGGATGTCCAGCACGAACTGCTGATCGCCATCGTGCTGGTGGTCATGGTCACGTTCGTCTTCCTGCGCCGGGCCAGCGCCACCCTCATTCCGTCCATCGCGGTACCGCTGTCGCTGATCGGCACCTTCGGCGTGATGTACCTGGCCGGCTTCTCGGTCAACAACCTCACGCTGATGGCGCTGACCATCGCCACCGGCTTCGTGGTCGACGACGCCATCGTCATGCTGGAGAACATTTCCCGCCATATCGAAGAGGGCGAAACGCCCATGCAGGCCGCGCTCAAGGGCGCCCGGCAAATTGGCTTCACCCTGATATCGCTGACCTTCTCGCTGATTGCGGTACTGATCCCGCTGCTGTTCATGGCCGACGTGGTCGGCCGCCTGTTCCGCGAGTTCGCCATCACCCTGGCGGTGGCCATCCTGATTTCCCTGGTGGTGTCGCTGACCCTGACGCCAATGATGTGCGCGCGCCTGCTCAAACGTGAACCCAAGGAAGAAGAGCAGGGCCGGTTCTACCGTGCCAGTGGCGCCTGGATCGACTGGCTGATCAAACACTACGGCAGCGCCCTGCAATGGGTGCTCAGGCACCAGCCGCTGACGTTGCTGGTGGCGGTGGCAAGCCTGGCGTTAACGGTGTTCCTCTACATGGTGGTGCCCAAGGGCTTCTTCCCGGTGCAGGACACCGGGGTCATCCAAGGCATCTCCGAAGCGCCGCAGTCCACTTCGTTCGCCGCCATGAGCGAGCGCCAGCAGGCCTTGAGCAAGGTGATCCTGCAGGACCCGGCCGTACAAAGCCTGTCGTCCTATATTGGTGTCGATGGTGACAACGCCACGCTCAACAGCGGCCGCTTGCTGATCAACCTCAAGCCCCACGGCGAACGCGACGTCACGGCCAGCGAAGTGATCAGCCGGCTGCAGCCGCAAGTCGACCGCCTGGTGGGCATTCGCCTGTTCATGCAACCGGTGCAGGACCTGAGCATCGAAGACCGCGTCAGCCGCACCCAGTACCAGTTCAGCCTGTCGTCGCCCGATGCCGACCTGTTGGCGCAATGGAGCGGCACACTGGTGCAGGCGCTGCAGCAGCGCCCCGAGCTGGCGGATGTGGCCAGTGACCTGCAGGACAAAGGCCTGCAGGTCTACCTGGTCATCGACCGCGACATGGCCAGCCGTTTGGGCATCACCGTGTCGCAGGTCACCAACGCCTTGTACGACGCGTTTGGCCAGCGGCAGATCTCGACCATCTACACCCAGGCCAGCCAGTACCGCGTGGTGCTGCAGGCCAAAGATGCCGCGGTCATCGGCCCGCAGGCGCTGGAATCGGTCCACGTCAAGGCTGCCGATGGCGGCCAGGTACGCCTGTCGGCATTGGCGCGCATCGAGCAGCGCCAGGCCCAATTGGCGATCTCGCACATTGGCCAGTTCCCGGCCGTGACCCTGTCTTTCAACCTGGCCCATGGCGCGTCACTGGGTGAAGCGGTGCAAGTGATCGAGCAGGTACAGCAGGACATCGGCATGCCGCTGGGGGTGCAAACCCGCTTCCAGGGGGCGGCGGAGGCCTTCCAGGCCTCGCTGTCGAGCACCTTGCTGCTGATTCTGGCAGCGGTGGTCACCATGTACATCGTGCTGGGCGTGCTGTACGAGAGCTACATCCACCCGGTGACCATCCTCTCGACGCTGCCGTCGGCGGCCGTCGGCGCCTTGCTGGCCTTGCTCATCAGCGGCAACGACCTGGGCATGATCGCGATCATCGGCATCATCCTGCTGATCGGCATCGTCAAGAAGAACGCGATCATGATGATCGATTTCGCCCTCGAAGCCGAACGCCATCAAGGCATGAGCCCCCGGGACGCCATCTACCAGGCGGCGCTGTTGCGCTTCCGGCCAATCCTGATGACCACCCTGGCGGCGCTGTTCGGGGCCGTGCCACTGATGCTGGCCACAGGCTCCGGCGCCGAGCTGCGACAGCCGCTGGGCCTGGTGATGGTCGGTGGCTTGCTGGTCAGCCA
The DNA here is from genome assembly GCF_003205245.1 of Pseudomonas sp. MB-090624. NCBI lineage: Bacteria > Pseudomonadati > Pseudomonadota > Gammaproteobacteria > Pseudomonadales > Pseudomonadaceae > Pseudomonas > Pseudomonas sp. MB-090624. The sequence continues at coordinate 26,209 of NZ_QJRK01000058.1, forward strand.
GGTGCTGACGTTGTTCACCACCCCGGTCATCTACCTGTACTTCGACCGCCTGGCGCGCCGCTGGCGCCCGGCCGATAGCGCGAAGCAGGCCGAAGCATGAACCTGTCGGGGCCGTTCATTCGTCGCCCGGTGGCGACGATGCTGCTGAGCCTGGCGATCATGCTGCTGGGCGGGGTCAGCTTCAAGCTGCTGCCGGTTGCGCCACTGCCGGAAATGGACTTCCCGGTGATCGTGGTGTCGGCCAACCTGTCCGGTGCCAGCCCCGAGGTCATGGCCTCTACCGTGGCCACGCCACTGGAGCGCAAGCTGGGCAGCATCGCCGGCGTGACCACCCTGACCAGCAGCTCCAACCAGGGCTCGACGCGGGTGATCATCGGTTTCGAGATAGGCCGTGATATCGACGGTGCGGCGCGTGAAGTGCAGGCGGCCATCAATGCCACCCGCAACCTGCTGCCCAGCGGCATGCGCAGCATGCCTACCTACAAGAAGATCAACCCGTCGCAGGCGCCGGTCATGGTGCTTTCGCTGACCTCGGACGTGTTGCAGAAGGGGCAGCTGTACGACCTGGCCGACACCATTCTGTCGCAGAGCCTGGCCCAGGTGTCCGGGGTAGGGGAGGTGCAGATCGGCGGCAGCTCGTTGCCGGCGGTGCGCATTGCCGTCGAACCGCAATTGCTCAACCAGTACGGCCTGTCACTGGACGAAGTGCGCACCGCGGTGGCCAACGCCAACCAGCGCCGGCCCATGGGCTTTGTCGAAGACGCCGAGCGCAACTGGCAGGTGCGCGCCAATGACCAGTTGGAGAAGGCCAAGGACTACGAGCCCATCGTCATTCGCCAGCAGAACGGGACCATCCTGCGTCTGTCCGACGTGGCTGCGATTACCGACGGGGTCGAGAACCGCTATAACAGTGGCTTCTTCAACGACCAGTCGGCGGTGCTGCTGGTGGTCAACCGCCAGGCTGGCGCCAACATCATCGAGACAGTCGGGCAGATCAAGGCGCAGCTGCCGGCCCTGCAGTCGCTGCTGCCCGCCAGCGTGCAGTTGAACGTGGCCATGGACCGGTCGCCGGTCATCAATGCCAGCCTCAAGGAGGCCGAGCACACCCTGCTGATCGCGGTGGTGCTGGTGATTCTGGTGGTCTACCTGTTCCTCGGCAGCCTGCGCGCCTCGCTGATCCCCAGCCTGGCGGTGCCGGTATCGCTGGTGGGTACTTTCGCTGTCATGTACCTGTGTGGTTTTTCGCTCAACAACCTGTCATTGATGGCGCTGATTCTTGCCACCGGCCTGGTGGTGGACGATGCCATCGTGGTGCTGGAGAACATCTCCCGGCACATTGAAGACGGCCAGCCGCCCATGAAGGCGGCCTTCCTGGGCGCCAGGGAAGTGGGCTTCACCTTGCTGTCGATGAACGTCTCGCTGGTGGCGGTGTTCGTTTCCATCCTGTTCATGGGCGGCATCGTGCGCAACCTGTTCCAGGAATTTTCCATCACTTTGGCGGCGGCAATCATCGTGTCGCTGGTGGTGTCGTTGACCCTTACGCCGATGCTCTGCGCGCGCTGGCTCAGGCCGCACAACGCCGAGCAGACCCGCCTGCAACGCTGGAGCGACAAGCTCCACCTGCGCATGGTCGACGCCTATGACCGCAGCCTGGGTTGGGCCCTGCGCCACAAGCGCCTGACCCTGTTCAGCCTGCTGGCGACCATTGGCCTGAATATCGCGTTGTACGTGGTGGTGCCCAAGACGCTGATGCCCCAGCAGGACACCGGCCAACTGATGGGCTTTATCCGCGGTGACGATGGCCTGTCGTTCAGCGTGATGCAGCCGAAGATGGAAACCTACCGTCGCGCCTTGCTCGCCGACCCTGCGGTGCAGAGCGTTGCCGGCTTCATCGGCGGCAACAGCGGCACCAACAATGCCATGATACTGGTGCGCCTGAAGCCGATCAGCGAGCGCAAGCTGGACGCGCAAAAAGTGATCGAGCGCCTGCGCAAAGAGATGCCCAAGGTGCCGGGTGGGCGGCTGTTCCTGATGGCCGACCAGGACTTGCAATTGGGGGGCGGCGGGCGTGACCAGACCTCGTCGCAGTACCTGTACACCCTGCAAAGCGGCGACCTGGCGGCGTTGCGCGAGTGGTTCCCGAAGGTGGTCGCTGCGCTGCGCGCGCTGCCGCAGCTGACTGCCATCGACGCCCGCGATGGGGGTGGCACCCAGCAGGTGACGCTGGTGGTGGACCGCGACCAGGCCAAGCGGCTGGGGATCGACATGGACATGGTCACCACGGTGCTGAACAACGCCTACAGCCAGCGCCAGATTTCCACCATCTACGACAGCCTCAACCAGTACCAGGTGGTGCTGGAAATCAACCCGAAATACGCCTGGGACCCCAGTACCCTCGAACAAGTGCAGGTGATCACCGCGGACGGTGCCCGGGTGCCGTTGTCGACCATCGCCCACTACGAAAATACCCTGGCCAACGACAGGGTCAGCCACGAAGGCCAGTTCGCTGCCGAAGACATCGCCTTCGACATTGCCGAAGGCTATAGCCCCGACCAGGCCCTGGCCGCCGTGGAGCGAGCAGTGGCGACCCTGGGCCTGCCGGAGGGGGTGATCGCCAAGCTCGGCGGCAGCGCCGATGCCTTTGCCAAGACCCAGCAGGGCCAGCCGTTCATGATCCTGGGTGCATTGCTGCTGGTGTACCTGGTGCTGGGTATTCTGTATGAAAGCTACATTCACCCGCTGACCATTCTCTCCACGTTGCCGTCGGCCGGCGTCGGTGCCTTGCTGGCGCTGTACCTGACCGGTGGCGAGTTCAGCCTGATCTCGCTGCTGGGGTTGTTCCTGCTGATTGGTGTGGTGAAGAAGAACGCCATCCTGATGATCGACCTGGCCCTGCAGCTTGAGCGTCATCAGGGCCTGTCTCCGGAGGAGTCGATTCGCCGCGCGTGCCTGCTGCGCCTGCGGCCCATCCTGATGACCACCTTGGCGGCCATCCTCGGTGCCTTGCCGCTGCTGCTGAGCCAGGCCGAAGGCGCCGAAATGCGCCAGCCGCTGGGCCTGACCATCATCGGTGGCCTGGTGTTCAGCCAGATCCTGACCCTTTACACGACGCCGGTGGTCTATCTGTACCTCGACCGCCTGCGCCACCGCTTCAACCGTTGGCGCGGTGTGCGCACCGACGCCGCCATGGAAACCCCGCTATGACATTTGCCCACTCCCCACTGCACCGTGGCCTGCAGGCGTTGACCCGCGGGCGTGGCTCGCGCCTGCTCAGCGCCGGGTTGTGCGTGGCCATGCTCAGTGCCTGCACCCTGAGCCCGGACTACCAGCGCCCGGCGCTGGACAGCACGGCGGCGCAGTTCAAACACGCCGAGGGCTGGACCCAGGCCACACCGTCCGATGCCATCGCCCGTGGCGCCTGGTGGGAAATCTATGGCGACGCCGGGCTCAATGCGCTGGTCGAGGAACTGAACCGCAGCAACCAGACCGTGGCGCAGTCCGAAGCCCAGTACCGCCAGGCCCAGGCGCTGGTGCGCAGCAGCCGTGCGTCGCTGTTCCCCAGCCTTGACCTGAGTGCCAGCAAGAACCGCTCGGCGCAGGGTACTGGCAGCTCCAGCTCCAGCCTGTCCAACAACAGCAGCGGCATACGCGACACCTACAATGCGCAGTTGGGCGTGAGCTGGGAAATCGACCTGTGGGGCAAGTTGCGGGAAACCCTGAGTGCCAACCAGGCCAGTGCCCAAGCCAGCCTCGCCGACCTCGCCTCGATCCGCTTGAGCCAGCAGTCGGAACTGGTGCAGAACTACCTGCAACTGCGGGTGATCGACGAGCAGAAGCGCTTGCTCGAGGCGACCGTGGCCGCTTACCAGCGTTCGTTGCGGATGAATGAAAACCAGTACCGCGCCGGCGTTGCCGGCCCCGATGCGGTTGCCCAGGCGCGCACCCAGCTGAAAAGCACCCAGGCTGACCTGATCGACCTGATCTGGCAGCGTGCGCAGTTCGAGAACGCCATTGCGGTGTTGCTGGGCAAGCCCCCGGCCGACTTCAACCTGGCCGACAGCAAGGCTATCCCCGCGCTGCCGCGCATTCCGGTGTCACTGCCTTCGCAATTGCTCGAGCGTCGGCCAGACATTGCTGCGGCCGAGCGCAATGTAATGGCTGCCAACGCCAATATCGGCGTGGCGCGGGCGGCGTACTTCCCGGACCTCAGCCTGAGCATGAATGGGGGGTATTCCAGCAGCAGTTTCAACAACTGGATCGAATTGCCCAACCGCTACTGGTCGGTGGGGCCGCAACTGGCGCTGACCCTGTTCGACGCCGGCAAGCGCAGTGCCGAGGTTGACCGCACCGTGGCGGTGTATGACCAGACCGTGGCGCAGTACCGGCAGACCGTGCTGGACAGCTTCAAGGAAGTGGAAAACCTGCTGGTGCAGTTGAAGGTCTACGGTGATGAAGCGGTGGTGCGCCAGGAGGCGCTGGATGCCGCCCGTGAGTCGCTGCGCCTGACCGAAAACCAGTACCGCGCAGGCTTGATCGGTTACCTGGACGTCGTCAATGTGCAGGCCACGGCGCTGAGTAACGAGCGCAGTGTGCTGAACCTGCTGCAAGGGCGCCTGGTGGCCAGTGTGCAACTGGTGGCCGCGCTAGGCGGTGGCTGGGATGCCGGGCAGGCGTTTGCCGAGCAGGATTGACGGCACCGCCCAGTGCGGGCCATTGACCTGGCAGATGAGCCCGCATTGCTCAATTATCTGGTGAGTGGCGCCCGGCACTGAGCGCCACCGGCGCGGCCCCCGGTCAGCTATTCCAGTCCGGGGCAAAGGGCGGGCTGACCACTCGCTGGTCTTTCGGCAGCTCGGCAATCGCAGCGCGGTCCTCGTCATCCAGTTGCACGTTCAGCGCCGCCAGGTTGGCCAACTGGTTTTCGCGGCTGCTGGCCTTGGGGATCGCCGCCACACCGTCCTGGTCCAGTAGCCATTTGAGCGCCACCTGGCTGGGCAGTACGCCGTGCTTGCCGGCAATCGCCTGGATCACCGGGTGCGCCGCCGCCTGGCCGCGGGCCAGCGGGGTATAGGCGGTGAGCAGCAGATCATGCCTACGGGCATAATCGAGCAGCGGCTGCTGGGAGAGCAGCACGTGGTACTCCACCTGGATCGCCGACAACGGCGCCCCGTGCTGTTCCACGACCTCGCGTAGCAAGCCCAAGGGGAAGTTGGCCACACCAATGTGGCGTGCCTTGCCTTCTTCACGCAGGGCCACCAAGGTCTCGATACTGCGGGCCAGGTCTTCATGCTGGCCGGGCCAGTGAATATGGAACAGGTCCACCTGCTCGGTGCCCAGTGCCCGCAGGCTGGCTTCCAGCGACGCGCGCATGGCCTTGGGTTGCAGCCGGTCCCACCAGACCTTGGTGGTCAGGTGGACCTGCTCGCGCGGGACGTCGCTGTCGCGCAGGGCCTGGCCGACGGCGGCTTCGTTCTCGTAGGCGGTGGCCGTGTCGATGTGCCGGTAGCCTAACTCCAGTGCCTGGCGCACGGCCTGGGTGCACGCGCTGCCGGTCATTGGCCAGGTGCCCAGGCCCAGGGCAGGCAGTTCCAGGCCGTTACGGGTTGTGAGCCTTTGCATGTCAATTCCTTGTACAGTGTGCCGGGTGAGGCTCCATGGTCGATGATCAGTGCGGCACGGGCCATGCGCGCGGCGCGCAAAGTGGTCGATCAGCGAACGGAAAATGCGTTCGGCCCCGGCCTGCGGCAAATGAACTTCCTTATGTTGCGGCATCTCTTCTAGAATCCCAGCTGTTGCATCCGCCAGGCTCCGCCTGCGCGGTCATCCCCCTGGCGCGGCCTATGGCGGCGTCGTCATCGAGAGAGCCATGAGTTCCAGTACACCGTTGTCCGGCGTCAACAAACCCTTGCGTGGCATCGCCCTGGTGGTGGTTGCGACGTTCCTGTTCGCCAGCCACGATGCCTTGTCCAAATTCCTCGGCGGCCTGTACCCGATCGTGATGGTGGTATGGGCGCGCTATGTGGTGCATACCCTGCTGATGGCCGGCATTTTCCTGCCCAAGGCCGGCCTGAACGTGCTGCGTACCCGCCGCCCGCTGTTGCAGACCCTGCGTGCCTTGAGCCTGCTGAGCACCAGCCTGCTGTTCACCACGGGCTTGCAGTACCTGCCACTGGCCGAGGCAACGGCGGTCAACTTCCTGGCCCCGGTGCTGGTCACCGCACTGTCGGCGCCATTGCTCAAAGAGCGGGTTACCGTGGCGCAGTGGGTGGCGGTGGTGCTGGGTTTCATCGGCGTGCTGGTGGTGGTGCACCCGGGTGGGGCCATGTTCACCCCGGCGATTCTGTACCCGTTCGGCTCGGCGTTGGGCTTCTGCTTCTATCAGTTGCTGACGCGTATTCTGGCCGCGCATGACAGCCCCACCACCAGCAACTTCTATGCGGGGCTGTGCAATACGCTGGCGATGAGTGCGCTGGTGCCGTTCTTCTGGGAAGTGCCGCGCTGGGACCATGCCTTGCTGATGTTGGCGCTGGGCGGTTTCGGCATGACCGCGCACCTGTTGCTGACCCAGGCATTCCGCCATGCGGCACCCGCGTTGCTGGCACCGTTCAGCTATTGCCAGATCGTGTTCGCCGGCTTGCTTGGCCTGGTGGTGTACAGCCAGGTACCGGATACCTTGAGCCTGGTGGGTATCGCGGTGATCTGCCTCAGCGGCCTGGGGGCGGCGTGGATGCAGCGGGGCAAGTAAGCCTGGCCATCGTCAAGGCTGGCTGGCCATGAATTGGATGATGCGCTCACGCAGCCAGCGCTCGGCCGGGTCGTTGTCCTGGGCACCGCTCCAGACCATCGACAGCTCGGCCTCGGTGATCTCGAACGGTGCAGGGTCGGCGCGTAGACAACTGTCCTCGACCAGTGCACTGGCAGCGTAGTCAGGTACCGTGGCGATCAGTTCGGTGTTGCGCAGCAGGGCGCGCAGGCTGCCGAACTGCGGCACCGCCAGCACCACTTTGCGGGATCGACCGATCCGCGCCAGGTCGAGGTCGATGTTGCCGCTCATGTCACCGGAGAACGACACCATCACATGCGGCCGGGCACAGTATTCGTCGAGTGTCAGCGGCCCCGGGCGATCGTCGGCGCGCAGCACCCGCACGCCGATATCGCGCAGCTTGCGGCGCTTGGCGGTTGCCGGCAGGTCAGTGGTGTAGCTCACGCCCACCGAGATCTCACCGCTGGCCAGCAAGCCTGGCATCAGCAGAAAGTTGGCCCGCCGCACCACCACGCTGATGTCCGGCGCCTCTTCACGCAGGGCTTGCAGCAAGGCTGGAAACAGGCCGAACTCGGCATCGTCCGACAGCCCGAGGCGGAAGACGTTGCAACTGCTGGCCGGGTCGAACTCGCGGGCGCGGCTGATGGCCGCGGAAATCACATCCATGGCCGGGCCCAGCTCCGCGAAGATCTGCATCGCCCGTGGCGTGGGCTCCATGGCGCGCCCGCTGCGGATCAGCAGGGGGTCGTCGAACAGTTCGCGCAGGCGGGCGAGGGCGGCGCTGACGGTGGACTGGGTGATGAACAGCTTTTCACCAACGCGGGTGAGGTTGCGTTCGATCATCAAGGCTTCGAACAGCACCAGCAGGTTCATGTCGACGCGGCGCAGGTCGTTGCGGTTCATGAGGCTTGGGTTCCGGAGCTAAAGGATTTGCGCTGTATTGAAGCATGGGCCGCCGCGTCGTGCCTTGTATGGATGTGCCGGCGGCCTGGTGGCTGAAGCTGCGGCGCTGAAAGAGCCAACCTATCGCGGCCAAACAACCGCTCTATTAGACCTGCGCCCAGGCTCGGCTAGTCTTTCTCCTGGCCCCGCGAATTCCGCGCACCGGTGGGGGCAGCACCCCCGTGCAAGACCGCACCCACCTGGTGTGACAGCTTCGCAAGCCCCCGTTTCCACCTGATCAGGCATGGCACGCGCGCCTGCTCGGCTGAGCGAACATCTGGCATAGACCGGAAATCTGGATAATCGACCTAAAGGTACCCGCAGATGTCGAACGAATCGAAATGCCCGTTCCATCAAACCGCAGGTGGCGGCACCACCAACCGTGACTGGTGGCCTGACCAGCTCAACCTCAGAATCCTGCACCAGCACTCGTCGAAGTCTGACCCGATGGAGCCGGACTTCGACTATGCCAAGGCCTTCAAAAGCCTGGACTTCCAGGCCCTGAAGCAAGACCTGACCGCGTTGATGACCGATTCGCAGGACTGGTGGCCGGCCGATTTCGGCCACTACGGCCCGCTGTTCATCCGCATGGCCTGGCACAGCGCCGGCACCTACCGCATTGCCGATGGCCGCGGTGGCGCAGGCTCTGGCCAGCAACGCTTCGCACCGCTCAACAGCTGGCCAGACAACGTCAGCCTGGACAAGGCACGGCGCCTGCTGTGGCCGATCAAGCAAAAGTATGGCAACAAGATTTCCTGGGCCGACCTGATCGTGCTCACGGGCAATGTGGCGCTTGAGTCGATGGGCTTCAAGACCTTCGGCTTCTCTGGCGGCCGCGCCGATGTGTGGGAGCCGGACGAAGATGTCTACTGGGGCTCGGAAAAGGTCTGGCTGGGTGGCGATACCCGCTATGGCAAGGAGCAGGTCAAGGCCCAGCCGCCCGGGCAAGGGGACCTGGTGGCAGAGCCCGCCAAGCACCCGCAGGAACAAAGCCGAGACCTCGGTGGCGAGCGTAACCTAGAGAACCCGCTGGCGGCCGTGCAGATGGGCCTGATCTACGTAAACCCGGAAGGGCCGGAGGGCAACCCCGACCCGGTCGCCTCGGGCAGGGACATCCGTGAAACCTTTGGCCGCATGGCCATGAACGATGAAGAAACGGTGGCGCTGATCGCCGGCGGCCATGCCTTCGGCAAGACCCACGGTGCCGGCCCGGCCGACAATGTCGGCCCCGAGCCGGAAGCCGCTGGGCTGGAACTGCAGGGCCTGGGCTGGGCCAACAGGTTGGGTACCGGCAAGGGCGGCGACACCATCACCAGCGGCCTTGAAGTGACCTGGACTTCGACGCCGACGAAGTGGAGCAACGAGTACCTGAACAACCTGTTCGACTTCGAGTGGGAGCTGACCAAAAGCCCCGCAGGTGCCCACCAGTGGACACCGAAAGAAGGCAAAGGCGCGGGCACCGTACCGGATGCCCACGACCCGGCCAAACGCCACGCGCCGTCGATGCTCACGTCCGACCTGGCGCTGCGTTTCGACCCGGTCTATGGGCCTATCGCCAAGCGCTTCAAGGACAACCCTGAGCAACTGGAAGATGCTTTCGCCCGCGCCTGGTACAAGCTGATCCACCGCGACATGGGCCCGCTGGCGCGCTACCTGGGCCCGGAAATGCCCAATGAAGAGCTGCTGTGGCAAGACCCGATCCCGCCAGTCGACCACCCGCTGGTGGGCGAGCAGGACATTGCCGCGCTCAAGGCCAAGGTGCTGGCCACGGGCCTGAGCGTGGGCGAGCTGGTGGCCACGGCCTGGGCTGCAGCATCGACCTTCCGGGGCTCTGACAAGCGCGGCGGTGCCAACGGTGGTCGCTTGCGCCTGGCACCGCAAAAAGACTGGGTGGCCAACCAGGGCACCGGCAAGGTCGTTGCCGCGCTTGAGCACATCCAGGCCGAGTTCGCTGCCAGCGGCAAGCACATTTCCCTGGCCGACTTGATCGTGCTGGCCGGTGCCGCTGCCGTGGAGAAGGCCGCCAAGGACGCCGGTCATGACCTGAGCGTGGCGTTTCGCCCGGGCCGTGCCGATGCTACGCAGGCACAGACCGACGTGGAATCGTTCGCCGTGCTGGAGCCGCTGGCAGACGGCTTCCGAAATTTCAGCAAGGGCCGCTACAGCGTCAAAGCCGAGAAGTTGTTGCTGGACAAGGCGCAGCTGTTGACCTTGACCGCGCCGGAAATGACCGTACTGATCGGCGGGCTGCGCGTGTTGGGTGCCAACCATGCGGGGAGTCAACAGGGCGTGTTCACCGACAAGGTCGGTACCCTGAGCAACGATTTCTTCCGCAACCTGCTGGACATGGGCGTGGAGTGGAAGCCAACTTCGGCAGACAACGAAGCGTTCGAAGGCCGCGACCGCAAGAGCGGGCAAGTGAAATGGAGCGCAAGCCGCGTCGACCTGGTGTTTGGGTCGCATGCGCAATTGCGGGCGTTGAGCGAGGTGTACGGCAGCAGTGATGGCGGCGCCAAGTTCGCGCGCGATTTCGTTGCCGCCTGGGAGAAGGTCATGGAACTGGACCGTTTTGACCTGAAGTGAGGAACCTGCGGGGGCTGCTGGGCAGCCCCCGTTGCCATTGGCGATCCCGCCAATTCCAGGTCGGATAGATACAAAAGTGCCCTTGTCGGTTCTGTTGCAATGCTTCTCAGGCGGCCGGCCTGAACAGCGTGCTCACAACGACAAGGAAACCCGACCATGCAAATGCCCAAGACCCTGAACATCCGCAACGGCAACAAGGTGCAGCCGACCTTTTCTGCCCAGGAATATGCCGCCCGCCACGCCCGGCTGCGGGCCTACATGGCGGAACACGACATCGAAGCGGCCATTTTCACCTCGTACCACAACGTCAACTATTACAGCGACTTCCTCTATTGCTCGTTCGGCCGCCCCTATGCGCTGGTCGTTACCCAGGACAAGGTCGTCTCAGTCAGCGCCAATATCGATGGCGGGCAACCGTGGCGGCGTACGGTCGGTACGGACAACATCGTCTACACCGACTGGCAACGTGACAACTACTTCGTCGCGATCCAGCAGGCGTTGCCCCTGGCCTCGCGCATCGGGGTGGAGTACGACCACCTCAACCTGCAGAACCACGCCAAGTTCGCGGCCTGCTATCCGAAAGCGGAACTGGTCGATATCGGCGCGCCCTGCATGCGCATGCGCATGATCAAGTCGGCCGAGGAACAGGCGCTGATCCGCCACGGTGCTCAGGTAGCCGATATCGGCGGGGCTGCGGTGGTCGAGGCACTGCGTGACCAGGTGCCGGAGTACGAGGTGGCGCTGCACGCGACCCAGGCGATGGTGCGCGAGATTGCCCGACGCTTTCCGGATGCCGAACTGATGGACACCTGGACCTGGTTCCAGTCCGGGCTCAACACCGACGGTGCACACAACCCGGTCACCAGCCGCCGGGTCGGCAAGGGGGAGATCCTGAGCCTCAACTGCTTCCCGATGATCGCCGGCTACTACACCGCCCTGGAGCGTACGCTGTTCCTCGACCACTGCCCGGACGCGCACCTGCGGTTATGGCAGGCCAACGTCGAGGTGCACGAAGCCGGGCTGAAACTGGTGCGCCCAGGCATGCGCTGCAGCGACATTGCCCGTGAACTGAATGACATTTTCCTGCGCCATGACCTGCTGCAATACCGCACCTTCGGCTATGGCCACTCATTCGGCACCTTGAGCCATTACTACGGCCGCGAGGCCGGGCTTGAACTGCGTGAAGACATCGACACAGTGCTGGAACCGGGCATGGTGGTGTCGATCGAGCCGATGATCATGCTGCCCGAAGGCCGGCCTGGGGCCGGTGGCTATCGCGAGCATGACATCCTGATCGTCAACGACAGCGGTGCCGAAAACATCACCCGGTTCCCGTATGGGCCGGAGCACAACATCATTCGCAAATAAGACTGATGCCGGCTTCATCGCCGGCACGCCAGCGCCCTGTGGGCGCCGGTGTGTCGGCGCCAAAGCCACTACACACAACAACAATATCCCGTATGACCACCACACCCTGCCTCCAATTAGAACAACCATGGGGTACCCGTCATGTCCAGCACCACCCTTGACCCATCCGCCGTCGCTGGCGTTTCGCACAGCGCCGAACGCCAAGCCCTGCGCAGGGCTGCCCGGGCCAGTTTCATGGGCAACTTCGTCGAATGGTTCGACTACGCAGCCTATGGCTACCTGGCCACCATCATCGCCGCCACCTTCTTCCCGCAGGCCGACAAGGCCACCAGCCTGTTGGCAACCTTTGCAGTGTTCGCCCTGTCGTTTCTGGTACGCCCATTGGGCGGCATCGTCTGGGGCCATTTCGGCGACCGGTATGGCCGGCGCACGGCGCTGTCGTGGTCGATCCTGATCATGTCGCTGTCCACCTTCTGCATAGGCTTGCTACCCGGCTACGCCCAGATCGGCCTATGGGCGCCGGCGCTGCTGTTGCTGATTCGCCTGGTGCAGGGGTTTTCCGCTTCGGGTGAGTATGCCGGTGCAGCAGCGTTCCTGGCCGAGTACGCGCCGCCGGGCCGGCGTGGCTTGTACACCAGCATTGTGCCGGCCAGTATCGCGGCGGGCCTGTTGTTCGGGGCAGCGTTCGTCGCGCTGTTGCATGAAGCGCTCAGCAATGAAGCCCTGCACAGCTGGGGCTGGCGCCTGCCGTTCCTGCTGGCGGCGCCGTTTGGCCTGGTGGGGCGCTACATCCGCATCAGTTTGCAGGACACGCCCAAGTTCCTGGAAATGGAGCAGCGCCTGGAAGCCAAGGCCGGCATGGCTCCGGCGCCCTTGCGCGAACTGCTCGGCCAGCATCGCCGCAGCCTGGCTATCGGCATGGGGGTTACCTGCCTGAACGCGGTGGCGTTCTATTTGCTGCTCAGCTACATGCCGACCTATCTGTCCACTGAAATGGGCATGAGCGAGCGGGATTCATTCATTGCGTCGACGGTGTCGCTGGCCACCTATATCGGCCTGGTTTTCCTGATGGGGCGGCTGTCTGACCTGTTTGGACGCAAAACCATGCTGGTGGTGGCATCGCTGTTGTTCCTGGGCCTGACCGTGCCGCTGTTCAGCCTGCTGGACGGGCAACCGCTGCTGGTGATCCTGGCGATACAAATCCTGTTCGGTGCGATGCTGGCGATGAACGACGGGACCTTGCCGTGCTTGCTGGCAGAGCTGTTTCCCACGCGGGTGCGCTTCAGCGGTTTTGCTTTGAGCTTCAATGCGGCCAATGCGCTGTTTGGCGGCACTGCACCGTTCATTGCCACTTGGCTGATCCAGGTGACCGGCAGCAAACTGGCGCCGGCGGGTTACTTGCTGGCAGCGGCACTGGTGGCGCTGGTGGCCATGCTGATGTGCCGGGAAACAGCCCACGCTGTGCTGGAAGATTGAATCACCTGGCCCCCACATCGCGCAAAGGGTGCGAACCTGACCTAGCCCATGACCCCGGTCAGTGCAACGAGGCCTGCCGCCGCTCGCCCAGTGGTGACAACCCGAAGAACCGGCTGTAGCTCTTGGAGAAATGCGCTGGCGAACTGAACCCGCACGCCAGCGCCACTTCGCGCACCTGCACATCGCTGCGCAGCAGCAGCTCCCGTGCGTGTGACAGGCGCAGTTCCAGGTAGTACTGGCTGGGGGTGCGTTGCAGGTATTTGTGGAACAGCCTTTCGAGCTGGCGCACGGTCACCTCGTTGAGGCTGGCCAGCTCTTCGAGTTTCAGCGGTTCCTCGAGGTTGGCCTCCATGATCGCCACCACCTGGCTGAGTTTGGGCTGGGCACTGCCGAGCAGGGTGCGCAACGGCACCCGTTGGCGGTCGCGCTCGCCACGCACGCGATCACACAGCAGCAGTTCGGCGGCCTTGGCGGCGATAGCCTGGCCTCCGGGCTCGCGGGCTACCAGTTGCAGCATCATGTCCATCGCCGCCACCCCGCCCGAGCAGGTGTAACGGTCGCGGTCCAGCTCGAACAGCTGGCTGGAGATGACGATGCCGGGAAAATGCGCTTGCAGGGTTGGCAGGTCTTCCCAGTGGATGGTACAGCGGTAGCCGGTGAGCAGCTCGGCCCTGGCCAGCAGGTAACTGCCGGTGCAGATACCGCCCAGGGGCAGGTGTTGCCGTGCCAGGTGGCGCAGCCATTCGATCAGCGGGCGGTTGCCGCGGCCACGGTCGATCGGGTTGGCGCCTACCACCAGCAGCGTGTCCAGGGCTGGGGCGTTGGCGATGCTGTAGTCGGGCAGTACGCGCATGCCGTTGCTGGCCACCACCGGTGCCTCATCCGCCGCAATCAACACACTGCGAAACAACGCTTGATGTGCGGCCAGGTTGGCCATGCGCAGGGTTTCGACGGCCGATGCCAGGCCGATCGTGGTGAAATTGGGCAAAATCAGAAAGCCGAAGGTCTTGACCGAACAACGCTTTACACTTGAAAGCGGCGGGTTTGCAGAAACGGGGTGGACCATTGCGCTGTACCTGTGCAAGCTGAGCCGTGGTTTGTCAGGGGCAGTGAGAAAACAGGGCCTCGCGTGGTGCTTGTTGTTATAGGTCGTTGCCGGGTCGATCTTACACCCAGGGCGCAGCGGCCAGGAATGGCTCTGCCCGTTGGCAGGGCCGACAGTGATCGCATAGAGAAGGTGATTGTCAGTGAACCCCGAAACCTTGCTGGCAAGCCTGCCAGGCTACGCTATCGCACCCGACTCGATTCAGGTGCTGCCCGATGCCAAGGCCTACCGTGCCTGCCTGCTCGAGCGTATCGGCATGGCCACCCGGCGCATTGTCATCGTGGCCCTGTACCTGCAGGAAGACGAGGCAGGCCAGGAAGTACTGGACGCCTTGTACCAGGCCAAGGCCGCGCGCCCAGGCCTGCAAATCACCGTCGTGGTCGACTGGTTCCGCGCCCGCCGCGGGCTGCTGGGGGCCGGGCGTCAGCCGGGCAATGCGGCCTGGTACCAGGCCCAGCGCCAGTTGCACGGGCTGGAGATCGCCATCCATGGGGTGCCGGTGCAGACCCGCGAGCTGTTTGGGGTGTTGCACCTCAAGGGCAGCATCATCGACGACTGTGTGATCTATACCGGTGCCAGCCTGAACAACGTGTACCTGCACCGTTTCGATCGCTACCGCCTGGACCGCTATCACCTGTTCCAGTCACCGGCACTGGCGGACGCCATGGCCGACCTGGTGCAGCGCCTGCTGCATCCGGCCGCCACGCCGCGTCTCGATCTGCCGGCGCCACCTTCTACCCGTAGCCTGCGCGGTGACATCCGGCGCCTGCGCGCGCGGTTGCGGCGCATGGCCTATCAGGCCCCGGCCCCTGAGCCAGGGCAGGGCCTGCGGGTCATACCGCTGCTGGGCGTGGGCCGAGGCAACCGGTTGAACCGGGCCGTGTGCGCGCTGCTGGCGGCGGCGCAGGCGCAGATCATCATCAGTACGCCGTATTTCAACCCGCCACGTGTCGTGATGCGCGAGCTTGACCAGGCGTTGGCACGTGGAGTGCGGGTTGAGTTGATTGTCGGCGACCGCACAGCGAACGACTTCTATATCCCCCCAGGCGAACCGTTCAGCGCCAGTGGCGCGTTGCCTTACCTGTACGAGGACACCTTGCGCGCCTTCGTTCGTCGCCGCCAGGCGGCGATAGTCAGCGGGCAGCTACAAGTGCGCATCTGGAACGACCCGGGGCATACGTTTCATGCCAAGGGGGTGTGGGTCGATCAGCGTTATTCGCTGCTGACCGGCAACAACCTGAACCCGCGGGGGTTCAACCTGGACCTGGAGAACGGCTTGCTGATCGACGACCCGCATGGGCAATGGTTGGCGCCGCGTGAAGCGGAGCTCGACGGGTTGCGCCATTTCGCACCGCCGATCGATTCGCTGGAGGCCCTGGGGGTGAAGGCCGAACACCCCAAGGAAGTGCGCCGGTTCCTGCGGCGGTTGCGCTACAGCCGCCTGGAACCGTTGATCAAGCGGGTGTTGTGACACCGGCTGAAGCACGGCGCGGTAGCGCAACGATCTGGCGCAAGGAAATGGCTGCCTGGGCCTGACCGAGTGCCTCATGAAGGGAAGCTGACTGATCGTCAGGTCAGCTGTTCAGCTTGCGATGATATCAATATGATATCGGTGCTGCCGCAGGCGTTCCTGCGGTTGAGCTATGATTTACGGGCTCCCGACCAGGGCCCCTCTGAAAAGTCATCACAAGCGCATACAATCGCGCCCTTTTCCTTGTTAACCAGATAGGCCAAAGCGTATATGGCGCTAGATCCACCTACGATGCTGACCATTTCGGTTGCCCTGGCAGCAGCGGCTGCCCTGTATTTGGCAATTGAGTGGCGCAGTGTCCGCGAGTCCTCGCTACTGTTCTGGAGCGCAGGCTTCGCCACCATCACGGTCGGTTGCGTGCTGGCCTTGCTGCGCGGGATCGGTTTGCTGTTCATCGGCATTTGGTTCGCCAATGGCTTGCTGGTAGTGGCCCATGGGTTCTTCTTGTGGGGTGTGCTGCGCTTTACCCAGGAGCGTTTGTCACGGGCCTGGCTGGTCATCGTGCTGGTCTGGTTCGCCCTGCTGCTGTTGCCCGTGGGGCCGCAGTGGTCGAAGGTGATGTTGATGGTCAACTCGTTGCTGGTAGCGGCGCTGACCCTCAAGGCGAGCTTCCTGTTGCGGCCCCATGGCAAGTCGTTGAGCGTTGGCGCGGTGCAGCTGCGCTACGTGCTGTTGCTCCATGGTGTGTTCTACGTGGTCAAGGCAATCATTGCGATTGCACCGGGTACCTTGATCGACCTGGCCACGTTTGGCGGGCTGATCATTCAGGTTTCGCTAGTGGAGGGGGCGATGGCGATCATGCTGATTGCCTTGTCGATGACTGGCACCGTGCGTTACCGACGCGAGGAGCGAATTGCCCGGCTGGCGGCACGCGACCCGCTGACCGCGCTGTACAACCGGCGGGCCCTGGAAGTGCGGGCAGCACCTTTTTTCAAGGACGTCAGCCCAACCCAGCCTGGTGCATTGCTGCTGATCGACATCGACAATTTCAAGCTGGTCAATGACCTGCATGGGCATATTGCCGGGGATCGGTTGCTGGTCGCCCTGAGCGAGATGATCCGTACGGTGCTGCCGGAGCGCTCGTTGGCGGCGCGTTTGGGCGGGGACGAGTTTGTCATATTGCTCAGTGGCACCAGCAATGAGCGGGTGTTGGACCTGGGTGGGATCTTGCGGGAGCAGTTCCAGCTGTATGCGGGCAAGACGGTGCCGACGCCGGAGGCGGTGACGCTCAGTATTGGCGCCAACCTGTTCGACCAGCCGCCGGCGAGTCTGGCGGCACTGATCGAGCAGGGTGATGTGGCGTTGTATCAGTCCAAGCGGGGTGGGCGGGACAGTATTCGTTTTGTCGAGCGGTCGATGGCGGGGGTTGGCCAGTGAGGCTTCAGCCTTGGTCAGCCCTGATACGATCCCTGTGGGAGATTCTATGGTTTCTGGCAAGGGTAGCCGCAGCATCTTCAGCGCCTGTGAGATCGAGCGCCGCCCGCGCGGCGCAATCGCGAGCTGCGCTCGCTCCTACGTTTGTTT
>NZ_QJRK01000059.1:0-39725 GCF_003205245.1 Pseudomonas sp. MB-090624
TTTGTTTCGGGCCAATTATGCCTGGGGGATTTGCGCGCGAACCCTTTGGCGCATGCCTCAATATCGCGTCGTATGAACCAGGCGGTCGCGCGCGCCTCTCACAGGCCTCACTGGCCCGAAACAAACGTGGGAGCGCAGCTCGCGATGCGCCGCGCGGGCGGCGCTCGATCTCACAGGCGCTGACAATATTGTGACAATCACCTTGCAGCCTCGATGCCGTCCCTGCGCCTGCAGCACCCGCAAATAATGCATCGCAGCCTGTCAATTCGTGACCGGCCGTTCCCGATCCGCCACGGATGTATTAAGGTGGCATGGTGCGCATATAACAGCAGCCCGAGCGATCGGGCACTAGCAAGACAATGAGGGTGTCATGAGCAACGAAAGCATTAATTGGGACAAGCTGGGTTTCGACTACATCAAGACCGACAAACGCTATCTGTCCGTATGGCGCAATGGCGAGTGGGACAAGGGCACCCTGACCGAAGACAACGTGCTGCACATCAGTGAAGGCTCCACCGCGCTGCACTATGGCCAGCAATGTTTCGAGGGCCTGAAGGCCTACCGCTGCAAGGATGGCTCCATCAACCTGTTCCGCCCGGACCAGAATGCCGCCCGCATGCAGCGCAGCTGCGCCCGCCTGCTGATGCCGCAGGTGCCGACCGATGTGTTCATCGAGGCGTGCAAGCAAGTGGTCAAGGCCAACGAAAAGTTCGTGCCACCGCATGGTAAAGGCGCCCTGTACCTGCGCCCGTTCGTCATCGGCACCGGCGACAACATTGGCGTGCGCACCGCTCCCGAGTTCATCTTCTCGGTTTTCGCCATTCCGGTTGGCTCGTACTTCAAGGGCGGCATGAAGCCGCACAACTTCCAGATCTCCAGCTTCGACCGTGCAGCACCGCAGGGCACCGGCGCCGCCAAGGTCGGTGGCAATTACGCTGCCAGCCTGCAGCCAGGTGCCGAAGCGAAGAAAGCCAACTTCGCCGACGCCATCTACCTCGACCCGCTGACCCACACCAAGATTGAAGAAGTCGGCTCGGCCAACTTCTTCGGCATTACCGCCAACAATGAGTTCGTCACGCCTAAATCGGCCTCGGTGCTGCCAGGCATCACCCGCCTGTCGCTGATGGAGCTGGCACAATCGCGCCTGGGCCTGACCGTGGTCGAAGGTGACGTGGAAATCAGCAAGCTGGACCGCTTCGTCGAAGCCGGCGCCTGCGGTACTGCTGCGGTGATCACCCCGATTGGTGGCATCGAGTACAACGGCAAGCTGCACGTGTTCCACGACCTGGAGAAGGTCGGCCCGGTCACGCAGAAGCTCTACAATGAGCTGACCGGCATCCAGAGCGGTGATGTGGAAGCACCGGCTGGCTGGATCGTCAAAGTCGCCTGAAACGCTTTTGCGGTACAAAAAACGGGGCATGCCATCGCTGGCATGCCCCGTTTTTCATGGATCGAGCCACCAGGCGGCAGCCTGCAAGGTTTGAGCTTCTGCGCGTCAATGGCCAGGGCGCCGTGCATCAATAGTCACTATCGAGAGGGGCAATTTCTACCAGGCGCGACAACCACATAACCTAGCTCCATCGCCTCGCCACCTACACCCTTGGCCCCTGGAGCTACCTGATGAACACCCTGGCCCGCTTGCTGACTGCCACGCTTGCCCTGCTTACCCTCGCCATCAGCAGCGGCTGTGCCAGCCACCCTGAACTGCGCCCGTACAGCGCCGACGAAACCCGCCAGTTACAGCTGGAGGCCTTGCAGCGCCGCGGTCTGTCGCTGGACGACTATGAGCAGCAACGCCGGGTGATCCAGCGTGCAGGCAACCTGCCGGTGGTGACCGAGGCAGCCGATGCCGACCGTTCGACCAAAGGCTGAACCCGCCGCTACATGGTTTTCAGCGGCCGCTCGGGCAGGTATCCTTGAACGCTCTACCGTAAGCCCTCCAGGACGGTGACCATGTTCAGGCCCCTGCTGTTGCTGAGCATTGCCCTGCTGTTCAGCCCCCCTCTGCTGGCCCAGCAGATGAAGCGCCAACTGGGCGATTTCGACTTTACACTCGGCACCACCCCTTCCCGCAGCATGGCCCAAGGGTTGATTTCACCCACGGCGGTCGGCGCGTTTCATGGCGGCATGGATTTCAGCCACCCCAGTGGGCTGTACGTCGGCCAATATGCCCCGAGCATGGGGGTGACGGCTAACTCGACCCTGCGCCTGGACAGCTACATGGGCTACAAGCACCACTTCGACAGCACCTTGGGCTATGAAGTGGGGTTGATCCACTACAGCCAGCCAAACATCGCCGGCGCCGAGAGCGTAGCCCTGTATGGGGGAGTGTCGGTGCTGGGCAGCCGGTTCGGCGGTGCACTGCGCGACAACCCCGACAACCGCACCGGTACGCTGTTCGCCGATTTTGGCCAACTGCCCTTGTTCGATGTCGACCTCACCGTCAAACTCGCCCATCATCGCCTGGGCACACCCTTCACCATCGGCGATGGCAGCCAGGTGAATGCCTTTTCCGACTGGTCGCTGGAACTGTCGCGCCCTTGGCTAGGCATCGACCTGAACCTGATCTACAGCAACTCGAGCCTCAGTGGCACCAGCTGTGACGCCTACTCAGGCATGAACACCTATTGCGACAGCGTGGTCACCCTCAAGGCCCAGCGCAGCTTTTTCTAGGCTTTTCCTACAGGGCCTGGCGGCGCGGCACCAGCGCCAGCGCAATACCGCCCAGCACTACCACACTGGCGAGCAACAAACGCAGCGATAACGGCTCGCCGATCAGCGCAACCCCGCCCAACCCCGCCAGCACCGGCACACTCAGTTGCAGGGTCGCCGCCTGTTGCGCACTGACCTGCCGCACCACGCCATACCACACGGCATAACCGGGTCCGGAAGCCAGCACACCGGAGCCCAGGGCGAACAGCAAGCCACCGGCACTAAGGTGTGGCCCGGCCCCCAGCAACAGCAGCGGTGCCAGCACCACCAGCCAGGGCAGGCTGCGGGCAAAGTTGCCGGCCGTGTCGGCCAGCGGCCTGGGCGACCCTCTGCCGAGCAAGGTGTACGCCCCCCAGGGGATGCCAGAAGGTACTCGAGGTCAAGTAGGTCGTTTCCTACAAACAGATGAAATTGTTGAACACCTCGTTCGTTTTCACAACTTGCGCATCCCGGTAAGGTGCACGGCACGGCACGGACGCTTTATCGCAACCAAGGACAAAACCATGAGCAAATTCGATTTTCAGTTGGCTTACACCGTCGAAGGGGATGAGGCAGATGCGGCGAAGGCACGTACGTACCTTCGCGAGAAAACCGGCCTGGAAACCGTCGAGCACATCGAGACCACCTTGCTTGGGGTGGTCACGCTCGAGGCCGCGACGCTTGCCGACCGCCAGAAGGATGCCGAGCGCGTATTCCACGCATTCATACACGATGCGTTGAAGACGCTGGGCGTGCTGTCCACCGTGAAGTTCTACGGCTGCCTGATGGTGAACGGCCTCGGCCCCGCCATTCGCTTCAACGTGCTGCCCAAATGACCGCTGGAAAGTGACCGCTGACGGTATCAGGCGCGCGAGCGCCTGATACCCGTGCCTGTCATTTTTCTTCGAGTACGGACCGGCCTTTTACGGCGCGCGGGCCGCGCCAGGCCCAGAACAACAAGCCGGGGATTGGCGCGTAGACGACGAACACCACCCACAACATCTTGCGTTCGGCGCGCCGCTCACTGCCGATGATGTTCCAGATGGCCCAGATTTCCATGAGGATGACCAAGGCTGCGACAATGATCCAGATCGTTCCGACTTCCATAAGCGCTCTCTCTTTGCCGTGTAATGGCTTGGGTTGTTATTGACGCTGAGGGTTCAGATTGTTTTGACCACTCCTGCAGGTAACGCACCTCACTGCAGCGGCGCACGCTCCAGCGCCGCCTTCAATGCCGCGGCATCGGTGAACGCCTGCTGGCTCACCAATCTGCCTTCTTGCAACTGCAACCACTGCACCTGCTTTTGCTGCCCGGGGTAACGGCTGGCTACCCGCCCTTCCCGGTCGAGCAACACCCGGTAGCTGTAACCGCGCATGGCCGGGATGGCGAACAGCTTGCTGACCAACGCAGGCATGCGCTGGATGTCGGCGACGAACACGGCCTTGCGTGCTTCCAGGTAATCTTTGGGCGCGTCGGCCAGTGCAGCCTTGACCAACTTGGCGCCGTCCATGTCGCGCGCCACCAGTAGTACCCGGGTGTCCGCGCTCAGGGTGTAGGCCTGGTCATGCTGGTCGAGCAACGTAAAGGGCGCGAGCGGTTCGCCCGGCTCCACGGCCGTGGCCAGCAATGGCAACAAGCTGAGCAACAAGGCAGCGGCGTATTTCATCGATAGGTTCCTCAAGGGCCAGGCGTTTCATGCAAGCGCCTATGGCACAGCATAGTGGGAAAGTCTGCAGCCATACAGGTTGCCTGAACACGACCTGTAATACGACACCGCCACCGGGGAGATTGTCTTTCCTCCAGCCACCGGCCACACTCTGCGAGCCAGCCAGCAAGCGGAGTTCAGAGTGCCCACGCCACGCCAGTTCAGCAAGAAGACCAGTACCAGCAACATGCTGCGGCTCAAGGCCAGCAGCGCCGATGCCCAGGCCCCTTATCAAGTCGATTTCGTGCTGCTCGAACACTTCTCCATGGCCAGTTTCACCGTGGCCATGGACGTGCTGGTCACGGCCAACCTGCTGCGTACCGACAGCTTCAGTTTCACCCCGCTGTCGCTGGACGGCGACCGCGTGCTCAGCGACCTTGGGCTGGAACTGGTGGCCACCGAATTGTCCCCCCAGGCGTTGAAGTCACCGGACCTGCTGGTCATCTGCGGGGGCTTGCGTACGCCGCTGAAATACCCGGTACTCGACCGCTTGCTGAGTGATTGCGCGGCCCATGGCATGGCCTTGGGTGGCTTGTGGAACGGCGCCTGGTTCCTGGGGCGCGCCGGGGTGCTGGATGACTATGGCTGCAGCGTTCACCCCGAGCAGCGTGCCAGTTTGTCCGAGCGCAGCCCGCAAACCCGCATTACTCCGGCCAGCTTCACCCTCGACCGTGACCGGCTCAGTGCCGCCAGCCCGAACGGCGCCATGGAACTGATGCTGGGGCTGGTGCGGCGCTTGTATGGTGACGGCCTGGCCGAAGGCGTGGAAGAAATTCTGTCGTTCTCAGGCGCCCGTTACCGCCAGGTCGGGCCGGGGGCCAAGAAGTCCATGAGCCTGCACCTGCGTACCATTGTCGAACTGATGGAGAACAACCTCGAGGAAACCCTCAGCCTCGACCAGCTGGCCGCCTACAGCGGGCGTTCACGGCGCCAGATCGACAGGTTGTTCCAGGCCCAGCTGGGCACATCGCCGCGGCGTTACTACATGGAGCTGCGCATTACCAAAAGCCGCAGGCTGCTGCAGTATTCCGACCTGTCGGTGATGGAAGTGGCGGTGGCTTGCGGCTTTGTTTCGGTGTCACATTTCAGCAAATGCTATGCGGCGTATTTTGGCTACCCGCCCTCGCGTGAGCAGCGGTTAGGCGACTGAGCAGGTTGGCGCAGCGTCAGGGGCGCTGCCCAACCTGGATGTAGCGCAGCACCGCATCACAGATCATCGCCTTGTGCCGCAGCTTGACCTGGTCATCCGACAGATCTATCTGGAAGATCTCGCCAAAGGTATGCCGGTTGGACACCCGGTAAAAACAGAACGAGCTCATCAGCATGTGCAGGTCGATCACCTCGATACCGCTACGGAACACCCCTTCTTCTACCCCGCGGCGCAGCGTGTTGCCCAAGGCTTCGAGCACCAGGCTGCTCATTTCGCGAATAGCCGGGGACTGCTTGACGTATTCGCCGTAGTGGATGTTTTCGGTGCAGATGATCCGCACGAAGTCGACATTGCGGTCGTGGTGGTCGAAGGTGAACTCCACCAGCCTGCGGATCGCCTGGTCGGCCGGCAGTGACTCCAGGTCGAGGCTTTGCTCGGTCTTGCGAATATCGCCGTATAGCTTGACCAGGCATTCGCAATACAACTGCTCCTTGCTGCCGAAGTAGTAGTAGATCATGCGCTTGGACGTAGCCGTGCGTTCAGCGATGGCGTCCACGCGAGCCCCGGCCAGCCCTTGCTGAACGAATTCGTGGATGGCGGCCTGGAGGATATCCTCGCGGGTTTTCTCGGGGTTGTTCTTGCGCGTTCTGCGCCCCCCTTCGGTTTCAGGCTGGCCAAGGCCGACTACGGAATCACTCATACCCACTCACAGGCTGTTTATTGGAATGTGGGGGATTATCCGTGAGCACGGCCGTGCAGGGAAGCACGCTGTTGCGGCTAGCGCTGGGCCGTGACCGGCTCTGCTGGCGGCGTCAGGTGCAAGACACGGTCGCGTCCGCCCTCGGCCAGCAGGTAACCGCCCTTGCCGTCGGCGATGATGGCCTGGGGCGCCTTGAGAAACGTCAGCACCGTGTGCTGGCTGCCGTCGGCAGCGATGCGCAGCAGCCGGGCGCGGTGCGTGTTGTCCTCGCTGATCCACAGGCCACGCTGGTCGCAGTACAGGAACGTGGGGTTGCGCAAACCGTCGACCACCACCGGGTCGTTGCCATCGGCGGCCAGGGCGCGCACGGTGCCCTTGGCTTTTTCGGTGTACAACAGGTCGCCCCGACAGCGTGTCAGCCCTTCGGTTTCTGTCAGGCCGGAGCGCAGCACGTCCAGTTGCCCGCTCTGCCAGTCGTAGCGCATCAGGCGGCCGTTACCTTTGCGGTCTTCGATGGCATACAGGTGCTTGCCGTCGTTCCACAGCCCTTGCACGCTGTCGCCCTCGAACAACGGCGTGACCTTGCCATCGCGGGCCAGGCTGACGGGCGCGGCACCGCCCTCCTGGCTGAATACCCAACCGCCCTGGGCCGCGACCATGCCGTCGGGTTTCGACAGGTTATCGATGACTACCACCCGGGCGCCGTCGGCGGCGATCTTGAGGATGCTGCCGCGGCCGTCGTCCAGCTCGCGGCTGACCAGCAGGCTGCCATCGGCTTGCGGCAGCAGTGACGCGGCCTTGGTCACGTCACCGTGCAGCACACCAACTTTCCAACCTGCCGCGGCCTGCACCGGATAGAAGCTTTGCCAGGCGAAAAAGCCCAATGTGGCCACGAGCAGGCCGGTGGTGGCGGCGAAGACGATTCGGGTGCTGCGCTTGCGCAGGATAGACGGCATAAGGGGGGCTCCTTGGAAATGCCGGGGGATCCTAACAAGGGAATGTGAAAAATATGTCGGAATTCTCTGATCGGTAGCCCCTGCGTGCGAACGCGCATTCAGCGATCGAATCCTGGGTATTCCAACATTTAATTTGTGCATGGCGCGCGCTCGACCCTATTCTGTCGCCACATCCCCTGCGCCGCACCGGCCGGTGCGGTTCACGGCACGGGGAGAGAACAACAAGTCGAGATTGTCCATGTCGAACCATTCGTACTTCGCCCCCCACGGTGGGCACCCGGCTCAAACCGAGCTGCTGACTGACCGTGCCATGTTCACCGAAGCCTACGCCGTCATCCCCAAAGGCGTAATGCGTGACATCGTCACCAGCCACTTGCCATTCTGGGACAAGATGCGCATGTGGGTCATCGCCCGCCCACTGACCGGTTTTGCCGAGACTTTCTCGCAGTACATCGTCGAAGTGGCCCCGGAAGGCGGCAGCGAACGCCCTGAGCTGGACCCCGATGCCGAGGCCGTGGTCTTCATCGTCGAAGGCGAACTGGACATCACCGTCGAAGGCAAGCACCACACCCTGGTGCCAGGCGGCTACGCGTTCCTTGCGCCAGGCGCCGAGTGGAGCCTGCGCAACAACAGCAAAGCCAATGTCACCTTCCACTGGCTGCGCAAGCACTACCAGAAAGTCGAGGGTCTGGACGCACCTGAGTCGTTCGTGACCCACCGTGACAACGCCACCGTCATTGAAATGCCGGGCACCGAAGGCCGCTGGGTCACTACCCGCTTCGTCGACATGGCCGACATGCGTCACGACATGCATGTGAACATCGTCACCTTCCAGCCCGGCGGCGTGATCCCGTTCGCCGAAACCCACGTGATGGAGCATGGCCTGTACGTGCTGGAAGGCAAGGCGGTGTACCGCCTGAACCAGGACTGGGTCGAAGTGGAAGCCGGCGACTTCATGTGGCTGCGCGCCTTCTGCCCGCAAGCCTGCTACGCAGGTGGCCCAGGCAAGTTCAGCTACCTGCTGTACAAGGACGTGAACCGTCACGTGCACCTGACGCTGAACCCCAAGCGCTGAGGCACCGGGGCGCATGGCGCCCTGCTTCCGACACAAGGCCGCCCCCGCAGGTTTGCGTGAACCTGCGGGGGCGGCCTTGTTTCAGGTGCACGGGCAAGCGTTCACTGCACGACCCCGCAGGCCACCCGGGCTCCACCGCCACCCAGCTTCTCGGGGTGGTCGCTGTGGTTGTCACCGCCGGCGTGCACCATCAGTGCATGGCCTTTGAAATCGGTGGCCTTCAGCCGCGGCGCGAGGACCGGATAGGTGGCCTTGCCATCAGCCCCCACATACAGCGCCGGCAAGTCGCCGCGATGACCGCTGTCATCATAGGGGCCTTTGTGGGCGTTGCTGGAATCCGGGTCCCAGTGCCCGCCCGCAGCGCCCGCTGGCACAGGCTTGCCGCCGTCTTGCGCCGGTGCGCACGAGGCGTTCTGGTGGAGGTGGAAGCCGTGCACACCTGGCGGCAGGTCCTTCAGGTCGGGGGTGAGCAACGTGCCATATTTGTTCTGCTCGATGCTGATAGTGCCAATGGACGTGCCAGGGCCGTCGGGGCCGGCCAGCTTGAGTTCGACCGTTTCGGCCGCCTGGGCCAACCCGGCGCTGGCCAGTAAAGCGACAAATGCAGCTGTTTTCATAGTGCGTCTCCATGGCTTGGGTTGCTGGGCGTACTGCCCACGTTAACGGTGGGACTGCACGGCCCTGCCAGACATTCCGCCCCGCCACAGCCTGAAACACTTTTCTCGTTGGGCTAGATGCCGCCCCCGGCCAGCAATTGAGTCATGACCTCGGCCAAGGCCTTGACCATGATGTCAGCGGTCGGCCGGTGCACAATGACGATTTCATAGCTATCGATCTCCGGCAGCCCCTGCCCCTCGCCCAGCACCCGGTGCTCGCCTGTCGCCGCGCGCGGCGGGAGCAAACTGACGCCCATGCCATCGGCCACGGCCGCCTGGATGCCACTGAGGCTGGAACTGGTGAAGCTGATACGCCAGCGCCGGCCCATGCCCTCGATGGCATTGATCATGTCTTCGCGGTACAGGCCGCGTGGCGGAAAGGTCACCAGCGGAATCGGGTCCAGCTCGAACGCCGGCGCGCGGGCACTGTCGATCCACTGCAGGCGCTCTGGCCAGCATGCCACGCCCTCGCGGGTGTTGCGCCGCTGCTTGAGCAGCACCAGGTCGAGCTCACCGTTGTCGTAGGCCTGGCTGAGGTCGCGGCACAGGCCGCTGGTCACCTCCAGCTTTACCTGCGGGTGCAGGCGGCTGAACGCCGCCAGCGCATTGGTGGTCCGCCCGCCTACGAAGTCTTCCGGCACACCCAGGCGCACGGTGGTGCCGACCATGGCCCCGGCCAAGGCTTCGAGCATCTGGTCGTTCAGCGCCAGCATATGCCGGGCATAGCCCAGCAGGGTCTGCCCGGCGTCGGTTGGCAGCACGTCGCGGTTGCCGCGTACCAGTAACCGGTGGCCAACCATGTCCTCCAGGCGGCGAACCTTCTGGCTGATGGTCGACTGGGTGGAATGCAGGCGCGCGGCCGCGGTGGTGAAACTGCCGCAGTCGGCCACCACCACCGTGGCGCGCAACAGGTCAAGGTCGAACAGGGCCCTATTCGATTTCGCGCTATTGGACATCTTGGTATTCAACTAATGAATGACAAGACAGACTTCTATCACGCTATCCCAGGCCCTGCAACGCCCCGCTCAGTCGCCGAGGGCGACCCCTTCGCGCCGCGGATCGGCCCCTCCGGCCCAGCCGTCAGCCGTGCGCTGGATGATCTGCATGCCGCTGGTCATGGTCATTGGCGTGACCTCGTGGCCCCAGGCCGCCAACTGGCGGACCAGTGCCGGGCTGGCCAGCCCTGCCTCCACTTCCGTGCCGGCATTGCGGCTGCCGAAATTGGGCAGGCCGGCAGCCTGCTGCGGGTCCAGTTGCCAATCCAGCAGGCCGAGCAGTGCCTTGTTCACGTAACCGATGATCTGTGAGCCCCCCGGCGAACCCAGGCTGGCCACCAGCTCCCCGCTAGCGCGGGAAAATACCAGGGTCGGCGCCATGGCCGACAGCGGCCGCTTGCCAGGTTGTACCCGGTTGGCCACAGGCCGGCCACGCTCCTACGCGATGAACGAAAAGTCGGTCAGGGTGTTGTTGAGCAGGAAGCCTCTGACCATCACGTGCGCGCCGAACGCGGCCTCGACCGAGGTGGTCATGGCCAGGGCATGACCGCTGTCATCCACTGCGCTCAGGTGCGAGGTAGAAATGCGCAGGGGCGAGCGGTCCGGTGCCAGGGCCAGGTCGACACCAGGCGGCTGGCCTGGGCGCGCACGTTTCATGCTGTGTGCCCCGATCAAGGCGGCGCGGCTGGCCAGGTAGGCCGGGTGGGTGAGGGCCTTGACCGGCACGGGCACATAATCGCTGTCTGCCAGGTACTGGGCGCGGTCGGCATAGGCCAGGCGCTCGGCCTCGGCGACCAGGTGCACGGCCATTGGCGCTGCTTCAATACCCGCTGGGGATGAAGTGGGCTGCGGCCGCAACCCAGCCAGGTCATGCGCAGGCACGGCCCGTTGAGCGGCTTCAAGGATGCCCAGGGTCTGCAACACCGTTACCCCGCCGGAAGACGGCGGCGGCACGCCGCAAATTTGCCAGGCCTTGTAGGGGCCGCATACCGGCTCGCGCTGCCTGGCCTGGTACAGCTGCAAGTCCTGCAGCGACAGGTAACCGGGATTGGCATGGCTGCGCACCTGGGCCACCATGGCCTGGGCAATCTCGCCGCTGTAGAACACATCGGCGCCGTGCGCAGCGATCAGCTCCAGGGTTTGGGCAAGCGCCGGGTTGCGCAGGGTAGCCCCCACTGGCAAGGGCCTGCCCTGTTCATCCAGAAAGTAACGCGCCATGGCCGGTGACTGGGCAATGAACGGGTCACCCGCTATCAATGTGTGCAAGCGCGGGGAAACCGCAAAGCCGCTGCGGGCCAACGCGATGGCCGGTGCAAACAGGTCGCGCCAGGGCAGCTTGCCATAGCGCTGGTGGGCCATCTGCAACGCCCGCAGCACACCCGGCACCCCCACCGAGCGGCCACCGATCTGCGCCTGCCGGAACGGCATCGGCTCACCATCGGCCTGCAGAAACAGTTGTTCCGTGACCCCCGCCGGGGCTGCCTCGCGGCCGTCGAATGCCTGCACGCGCTCGCCATCCCAATACAGGATGAAAGCCCCACCGCCAATGCCACTGGACTGCGGCTCGACCAGGGTCAGCACCATTTGCATGGCGATGGCAGCGTCGATGGCGCTGCCACCGGCCCGCAGTATCGCCCGCCCCGCTTCGCTGGCCAACGGGTTGGCAGCGGCCACCATGTGCCGGCTGGCGAGCACCGGCTGCAGGCCGGTGCGGTAGCCGGAAGCCAGTTCCGGTGCAACTGGCAGCGCCTGGTCGGCCTTCGCCGCCCCGCTGGCAGCCAGCAGCCACAGGGCCACGAGCAGTGGCTTGGAAAATGTCATCGCGTGCTTCCTGCTTCACCCATTCAGCCCGCCACTGTGGGTCATGGCCAAACCCGAGTTCAAGCTTTTGCGCGATTTTCCTGGCTCCCGGCCTCGTCAGCGGGAGGCGGCAGCCTCAAACCACCTCTTCGAACGGCAGGCCCACATAGTTTTCGGCAATGTTCAACAAACCTGCCGGCGAGGTCAGGAAGTACTCGCGATCAGCCTCTTGCATCTTCTGGTCCCAGGCGTCCTTGTGGCTGCCGAAGTCGTGCAGCAGTTGGGTCATGAACCAGCTGAAACGCTCGCCCTTCCATACCCGGCGCAGGGCCAGGGGCGAATACTGCTGCAACAGCTCGGTACGCCCCTCGCGGTATACCTTGAGCAGGATCCGGTACAGGTAGTTCACGTCCGAGGCCGCCAGGTTCAACCCCTTGGCCCCGGTTGGCGGCACGATATGCGCGGCATCGCCGACCAGGAACAGGTGGCCATACTGCATCGGTTCCACCACCAGGCTGCGCAGCGGCGCGATGCTCTTCTCCAGGGCCGGGCCTGTGACCAGGTCCGCTGCCACCTCGGCAGGCAAACGTGCTTTCAGTTCGCCCCAGAAGCGCTCGTCGGGCCACTCCTCGACACGGTCTTGCAGCGGCACTTGCAGGTAGTAGCGGCTGCGGGTTTGCGAACGTTGGCTGCACAGCGCGAAACCGCGGGTGTGGTGGGCATAGATCAGTTCATGGTTGACCGGTGGTGTATCCGCCAGCAGGCCCAGCCAGCCGAAGGGGTATACCCGTTCGTATTGTTTGAGCACACCCTCGGGAATGCTCTGCCGGGAAACCCCATGGAAGCCGTCACAGCCAGCAATGTAATCGCAATCCAGGCGCTGGACCTGACCGTCTTTTTCAAAGGTCAGGTAGGGCTTCTCGCCCTTGAGCTCATGCGGCTGAACATTGCTGGCCGAATAGAAGATGGGGGCCCCGCTGGCTTCACGGGCCTGCATCAGGTCACGGGTAACTTCGGTCTGGCCATAGACCATCACCGTCTTGCCGCCGGTCAGGGCCTTGAGATCCAGGCGCTGGCGGCGCCCGCCAACCAGCAGCTCGACACCTTCGTGCACCAGGCCTTCGCGGTCCATACGTTCGGCCACACCGGCCTCGCGCAGCAGGTCGACCGTGCCCTGCTCCAGCACCCCGGCGCGGATGCGGCCCAGCACGTGCTCGGCGGTCTGGCGCTCGACGATCACCGTGTCGATACCGGCGTTATGCAGCAGTTGACCCAGCAGCAGGCCCGACGGGCCCGCGCCAATGATTGCAACCTGAGTTTTCATTGTTGTTGTCTCTGTTGGAACGATACCGGCCCTGCACTGGCGGTGGCGCGGCATCTGCTGTTAGGGTTTGCCTTTGCATTTTTACGGGCAAAAACCGCAACTGAGCTGTGCTATTCCATGCAAAACCTGCACTTTTACAAAAAACGTTCGATTAACGGACAGGCCAAAGCTGATGAAATCCACCCTCCCCGGCGTTCCGCTGTTCAAGCTGTATGGGGAAAACCAGGCCTGGCCTGGTACCGACCTGCTGCACTGTGAGCCGATCCCCGCACGCAGCCGCCTGCACCACTGGGAGATCAAGCCCCACCAACATGCCGAGCTGTTTCAATTGCTGTACGTGCAACGCGGGCAGGCCCAGGTGGAAATCGAGGGCACCCGCACTGCCATAAGCGAAGCCACGATCCAGGTGGTGCCCCCCCTGACCGTGCATGGCTTTCGCTTCAGTGCCGACATCCAGGGCCACGTGCTCACTTTTGGCGCCGCGCTGGTGGCCAACCTTGAGCAGCGCCTGGGCGCACCGCTGGCGGTGTTGTCCAAGCCGGTAAGCTACCCGCTGGGTCCGGATCGCGCGCACCTGCGCAGCCTGATCGAGACCTTGCAGCAGGAATACCAGGGCAACGCCCCATCGCGGGCCGCCATGCTGGAGGCGTTGGTGACCGCCCTGATGGTGTGGATCAGCCGCCGTCAGCAGCTTGGGCAGGCCCCGCGCACGCGCGATGAACGCGACCGCCAGTTGCTGGGGCAGTATTTGCGCCTGGTCGAAGCGCACTACCGCGAGCACTTGTCGATAGAGGCATTCGCCGCACGGCTGAATGTGCAGAGCCTGCAGTTGAACCAGCTGTGCCGGGCGCTGAGCGGGCAGACGGCGTTGCAAGTGGTGCACCAGCGCCTGTTGCTCGAGGCGCGGCGCAGCCTGGTTTACACACGCATGAGCATCGGCCAGTTGTCCGACAGCCTGGGGTTCAGCGACCCCACCTACTTTGCCCGCTGGTTCAAGCGCCTGAGTGGGCAAACGCCCAATGCGTATCGGCGGGCAGTGCAGCCTGAATGATCGGCCTGCCTGGCCCAGGTCCGCAGGCCATGCCCACGCTCGCGCTTGCTTGACGTTTACGTCAAGCTGGCCTCAGGATACCCGGATACTTCCGCCCGAGCCCCAGCATGAGCACGCAGACCTACAGCATCTCCGACCTGTCCCGCGAACTGGACATCACCACCCGCGCCATCCGCTTCTACGAGGAACAGGGCCTGTTGAGCCCGGAGCGCCGGGGCCTGGAACGTATCTATTCGGCGCGCGACAAGGTCAGCCTGAAGCTCATATTGCGTGGCAAGCGTATCGGCTTTTCCCTGGCCGAGTGCCGCGAGCTGATCGAGCTGTACGACCCCACCAGCGGCAACCTCAAACAGCTCAACAGCATGCTGGCGAAAATCGCCGAACGCCGCGCCCAGCTGGAGCAGCAACTGCTCGACATTCACCAGATGCAACTGGAGCTGGACACGGCCCAGGAACGCTGCGAGCAAGCGCTGGCCGCCACCCTCAACAACACAGACAACCGCTGAACGTCACAGGAAAACCACCATGTCCCTGCCCAACCACGTGCGCCTGGTCGAAGTCGGCCCCCGCGACGGCCTGCAGAACGAAGCCCAACCCATCAGCGTCAGCGCCAAGGTGCGCCTGGTAGACGACCTCACCGAAGCGGGCCTGGCCTACATTGAAGTGGGCAGTTTCGTGTCGCCCAAGTGGGTCCCGCAAATGGCCGGCTCGGCCGAAGTGTTTGCCGGCATCCAGCAGCGCCCAGGCGTTACCTATGCAGCGCTGGCACCGAACCTGCGCGGTTTTGAAGACGCACTGGCCGCAGGGGTAAAGGAAGTGGCGGTGTTCGCCGCGGCCACCGAAGCGTTCTCGCAGCGCAACATCAACTGCTCGGTCAGCGACAGCCTCAAGCGCTTCGAACCGATCATGGCCGCTGCCCGCAGCCACGGTGTGCGGGTGCGTGGCTATGTATCGTGCGTGCTGGGCTGCCCCTACGAGGGCAAGGTCAGCGCCGAGCAGGTGGCACCGATTGCCCGCGAGCTGCGCGACATGGGCTGCTACGAGGTATCGCTGGGCGACACCATCGGCACTGGCACCGCCGGCGACACACGGCGCCTGTTCGAGGTGGTGTCGGCGCAGGTGCCACGCGAGCAACTGGCCGGGCACTTCCATGACACGTATGGCCAGGCCCTGGCCAATGTCTACGCCAGCCTGCTCGAAGGCATCAATGTGTTCGACAGCTCGGTCGCCGGCCTGGGCGGTTGCCCGTATGCCAAAGGCGCCACCGGCAATATCGCCAGCGAGGATGTGCTTTACCTGTTGCAGGGGCTGGGCATCGAAACCGGCATCGACCTGGACCGGCTGATTGCCGCTGGGCAGCGCATCAGCCAGGTACTGGGCCGCAGCAACGGTTCACGGGTGGCGCGGGCGCGCATGGCGCAGTAGGTCATGAAGGTGTCACAGAGGTGTGGGTGAGTGTTACCGCCCCCCATTCCACAGCGAAAAATCGGGTAACAGGGAAACAAATCGACAAAAATTCGGGCCCTGCATTTTTTTCAAAATCCGCTAACTGCTTGATTTTAAACGATATTCAAAAGTTGGCACGCTGCCTGCTATATCTTTCGTACAACAAGAAAAAAAAATGCGACACCCAATAAAAACAACAGATAACGGCTCTGACATAACAAGAACAACACGGCAGAGGCGCAGCAAGCAGATTTTTTTGGAGTAGGCAGTCTTTTCAGGGGCCCGCCCCGCGGTCTGGCACAGAACAACAAAACTACCTCGAGGTAGCAGCAGCCAGGTTCGGATCAGCAATGATGAAAGCAGGTCAGCGCTCAAAAAAATACGTTTGCTCTTGACCCCGCATGGGGGTCGCCCGCAACACCAGGACACGCCGACAAAAACAACAACAGGCCAGTCCCAATAATAAAAAAGAGCAGGCAACAACGCTTTGAGGGGAGCTTCGGCTCCCCTCAGTGCTTCCTGCCCTCTTCCTCCTTCTGTTTATCCTCGTTTTCCCCCTCGAACTTGTCCACCAGCACCGGCATCGTGGCCAGCACCAGCAGGGCCAGCACCGTGCTGATCAGCGCCGTGGCTTCGCGGCCCATGCCAGCGGCCGTACCAATGGCAGCGGTCATCCACAAACCTGCGGCCGTGGTCAGCCCCTTCACATGGCTGGTGTCCTTGCCGTTGCCTTTGAGGATGGTGCCCGCACCCAGAAAGCCGATACCGGCGACGATACCCTGTATCACCCGGCTCAGGGCTTGTGCATCGGCCCCGGCCATGCTCGGTGCCAGCACGAACAGCGCGGCCCCCAGCGACACCAGCATGTGCGTGCGTACGCCCGCCGACTTGCCCCTGTGTTCGCGCTCGAACCCCAGTACTGCACCAAGCACCGCTGCCATCAACAGCCGTAGAAGAATGCGCGTGACCTCACTCGCGTCGGTCACATCGGCAAATTCTGCCTGTATTACCTGCCAGATCAGCTCCATTGCCTGGTTCCCATGCTGAGCATTGTGCTACCTGCCCGGCAGTGCGCAGGGTGTGCCTGCAAGCAGCCGGGCCTGCTGTGTATAGACACTGACCGCCAGCCGCCGTGCAAAGTGCCACTCAGCCCGTCGATGCAACGACCCCGCCCCCCTCGCGGTCCACCCTGTAACCCACCCAGGAGGCCTGACCATGCCTGTTGAAATCGATGAAGCCACCCGCCGTTGCACCTTGCGGGTGAAAACCTGCGTATCGAGTGTGCTGGCCCGGATATCGAAATCATTACCGACGAACAGTTGCGCATGTCGGTGGCGCTGCACGACGACAAACGCGTGCCCATCACTGAAGCCGAGGCCGACGCCTTGACGGTAGCAGGTGCGGTGGATAGCCGCAGGCACCTCAAGGCCAGCGCTCCAGGCTCGGTCATCTAGGGGCCGGCGACGCCTGCGCGGTATCTGATATGGTTTTCGGCGCAAAATCTGAACCTGTGCTGCTAACAGTTTCGGCGCCATAGTGCTCGTGCCTGATCGAGGCCTGATGAGCACCCGCCCATGACTGACAGAATTCTTTGCACAGAGATCGACACCACCGCAACCAGCGTCAAGACGCGCCGCACCGACAGCGGCATTTACACCCGCAGCTTCACCGGGCTGTACCGTAACCTGCGCCTGGGTTTCGCTGGCGCGCTTTTCTTGCTGTTCTTCGGCACCGCCTGGCTCGACTGGAACGGCCGCCAGGCCGTGCTGTGGGACCTGGCCAACAGCAAGTTCCACATCTTTGGCGCGACCTTCTGGCCCCAGGATTTCATTCTGCTGTCGGCGCTGCTGATCATCTGTGCCTTCGGCCTGTTCGCCGCGACCGTTTACGCCGGCCGGGTGTGGTGTGGCTACAGCTGCCCGCAAAGTACCTGGACGTGGCTGTTCATGTGGTGCGAAAAAGTCACCGAGGGCGACCGCAATAAGCGCATCAGGCTGGCCGCCGCCCCCTGGGGCCTGAACAAACTGGCCCGGCGCACGGCCAAGCACTGCCTGTGGCTGGCCATTGGTGTGGCCACAGGGCTGACCTTCGTGGGCTATTTCACCCCGATCCGCCCGCTGGCTGCAGAACTGCTGACCTTGCGATTGGGCGGCGTAGCGTTGTTCTGGGTACTGTTCTTCACCGCGGCCACCTACATCAATGCCGGCCTGCTGCGCGAGGCAGTGTGCCTGCACATGTGCCCGTATGCGCGGTTCCAGAGCGTGATGTTCGACAAGGACACCCTGGCAGTTGCCTACGACCCACGCCGTGGCGAGGCCCGTGGCCCGCGCAGAAAAGGCAGCGATGCTCGCGCTCAAGGTTTGGGCGATTGCATCGACTGTACCCTGTGTGTGCAGGTCTGCCCCACCGGTATCGATATCCGCGACGGTTTGCAGATGGCCTGCATCGGTTGCGCGGCGTGCATCGATGCCTGCGACGGGGTCATGGACAAAATGGGCTATGCCCGCGGGCTGATTGGCTACAAGTCCGAACACAGCCTGCAAGGCGGCTCCACCCACTGGCTGCGGCCACGCCTGCTGGGCTATGCCACTGCGCTGGTGGTCATGCTGGCAGCGCTGGTGCTGGCCTTGCAGCTGCGCCCGATGGTGTCGCTGGATGTGATCAAGGACCGCGGCCTGTTCCGCGAAAACGCCCAGGGCCAGATCGAGAACATCTACCTGCTCAAGGTCATCAACAAGACCGAGCGCACCCAACACTACGTGCTGCGCCTGCAGGATGCCGACGGCTTCACCTTGCAGGGCGACACCGCGCTGGTCATCCCCGCAGGCGAAATGAGCGAACTGCCGGTGTCGGTGGCAATGCTCGCCGAGCGGCCGACCAGCAGTTCGCAGACACTCAGTTTTGTCATCAGCGAACGTGACGACCCCGCCATACGCAGCGTGGCCCACAGCCGCTTCGTCGCACCCATGAACCGCTGATCCCTTACACTGCAAGCACCTTGCCTGCCAGGCTTCGACAGAAGGCCAGAATGAAACGCTACGAACGCTTCGCCGACGATATTGCCGAACTGATCCGCTCCGGGGTGCTCGGCCCCGGCCAGCGGGTGCCCTCGGTGCGCTACGCCAGCCAGACCCACGGGGTCAGCCCGTCCACGGTGTTCCAGGCCTATTACCTGCTGGAACGGCGCGGGCTGATCCGCGCCAGGCCACGCTCGGGGTACTTCGTGAACGCCCACGCGCCACGCCAGTTCTGCGAGCCGCAGCCGCTGCAGCCGGCCAGCGAGTCCACCGATGTCGACGTCAGTGCCCTGGTGTTCTCCATCCTCGACTCGATCAAGGACCCCAACACCGTGGCGTTCGGCTCCGCCTTCCCCAGCCCCGAGCTGTTCCCGCTGCAACGCCTGTCGCGCTCGCTGGCCAGCGCCAGCCGCAGCATGGACCCGCGCATGGTGGTGACCGACCTGTCACCCGGCAACCCGCAGCTGCGCCGCCAGATCGCGCTGCGCTACATGGTTGGCGGGCTGATGCTGCCCATGGAGGAACTGCTGATCACCAACGGCGCCCTGGAGGCGTTGAACCTGTGCCTGCAGGCGGTCACCCAGCCGGGCGACCTGGTCGCCATCGAAGCGCCCGCGTTCTATGCCTGCCTGCAGGTGCTGGAGCGGCTCAAGCTCAAGGCAGTGGAAATCCCGGTGCACCCGCGCCAGGGCATGGACCTGGACGTGCTCGCGCAAACCCTGGACAAGCACCCGGTCAAAGCCGTGTGGTGCATGACCAACTTCCAGAACCCGGTCGGCGCCAGCATGCCAGAGGCGAACAAGCAGGCACTGGTACAACTGCTGGCACGGCACCAGGTGCCCCTGATCGAGGACGACGTTTACGCCGAGCTGTACTACGCGCAGCAGGCACCCAAGCCGGCCAAGGCGTTCGACACCCAGGGGCTGGTGATGCACTGCGGCTCGTTCGCCAAGAGCCTGGCCCCTGGCTACCGCATTGGCTGGGTCGCGGCCGGGCGTTACGCGCAGAAAATCGAGCGGCTGAAGTTGATGACGTCCCTGTGTGCCTCGATGCCTGCCCAGGCCGCCATCGCCGACTACCTGCAGCACGGCGGCTACGATCGCCACCTGCGCAAACTGCGCTACGCACTGGAAGGCCAACAGGCCAACATGCTCGCCGCTATCGCCCGGTACTTCCCGGCCCAGACGCGGGTCAGCCAGCCCTCCGGGGGTTACTTTCTGTGGCTGGAGCTGCCCGAGCAAATGGACGCCCTCAAACTGTTCCACATGGCCCTGGCTCAAGGCATCAGCATCGCCCCCGGGCCGATCTTTTCACCCACCCGACGCTTCGGCAACTGCATTCGCCTGAACTACGGCAGCCCCTGGAACGCCGCCGCCGAACAAGCCATGGAAACCCTGGGGCGGATCATTCGGTCATTTTGAAGGCAAATGGCAATCAGGGTAACTATAGTAGTGCGATCCATTACCGAGGGAGCTCAGCGTGGTTCAGGACGATGCCGCTTCTCGCACACAGGCACTTCACGACAAGGTGCTCGAACTGGAGGCCCAGGTTGCTGAGCTGCAGCTGAAAGCGGCCTGCCAGGATGTTTTGCTCCAGCACATGGAAGAGGGGTTTTGTGTACTGGAGCTGCTGGAGGACGATAACGGGCAGCTCCATGACTACCGCTACATCCTCAGCAATGAGGCCTGCCTTCGTCACACTGCCCATGCCAAGCAGATGGGCCAGACCGCCCGTGAACTGATCCCGAACGAAGTCGATACCTGGCTACCCCGCTTCGCCGAAGTGGCGCGCAGCGGCCGTGCGTTGCAGTTCGAAGAACGGCTGGCCGCGACCGATCGCTGGTTGAGCCTGTCGGTGCACCGGCTGGAGCCTGCCAGCGATAAACGGGTGGCCGTGATCTTTACCGGCATGCCAGCCGCGCAAGTCAGCGTGCACCGGCTGCAGGCAATCAATCAGCAACTGGCCGAGCGTGTCGACCAGGCAGACGCAAACAACAAACTGCTGGGGGAATTGGTCGACCACAGCCTGGCCAATGTATTTGCTGCCGACTGCAACCTCAGGCTGCTGGCCATCAATCGCACAGCACAGGAAACGTTCCTGCGCCTGCGCGGGTTCGTCCCCCAGGTCGGCGACCACATTCCGCAGTTGCTGGCGCGCCAGCCCGATATCATGAGCCAGCTGGCACCGGTCTGGCCGCGCATAATGGCGGGCGAGGCCTTCGTCGACAACATTGCCGTGGGGCCGCCTGAAGCACTGCGGCACTACGAAATCCGCTACAACCCGTTGCGTGATAACCGCTTGATGATTCAGGGTGGCTACCTGTTCGCCTACGACATCACCGAGCGCATCAACGAACAGCAGCGCCTGCGCAAGATTGAAAGTGCCCTGGTCCAGTCGCAGAAGATGGAAGCGGTCGGTCAGTTGACCGGCGGTATTGCCCACGACTTCAACAATTTCCTGGGCAGCATCCTGGCTGCCCTGGAAAGCGCCATTCAACGCCAGGATGAACAGCGCTACCCCGAAGCTGCGCGGTTGCTTGGCGCGGCCCGCCAGGACGCCCAACGGGCCGCGGCGGTGGTACAGCGACTATTGGCATTTGCCCGCCAACAGGTGCTGACGCCCCAGGCGGTGGATGTGCATCAGCTGCTGGCCGGCATGCGCGAACTGATCATCAACTCGCTGCATGCGGGCATTCATTTCAACGACCAGACCCAGCCGGGTGCGTGGCCGGTACGCGTCGACCTGTCGCAACTGGAGAGCTCCCTGCTCAACCTGTGCATCAATGCCCGCGATGCCATGCCCTCAGGCGGCACGCTGTGCATTGGCAGTGCCAACCAGACATTGACCCACGAGCAGGCCCTCAGCCTGGACCTGCCGTGTGGCGACTATGTACGGATCAGCGTCAGCGACTCGGGCATCGGCATGCCTGCCAACGTGATGCAGCGGGCATCGGAACCGTTCTTCACCACCAAGCCGCTTGGCCAGGGTTCTGGGCTGGGGCTGTCAATTGTCTACGGCTTCATCCGGCAATCCAGGGGCCAGCTGCAAATCGACAGTGTGCCGGGTAAAGGGACCTGCATCGATATCTACCTGCCCAGGGACGACACCCAGGTGGCGGCCCCGCCGGCGTTGCCCCAACCCCCACCGCCCATGCCTGCCATAACGGCCAACCTGATCATGCTGGTGGAGAACCAGGAAACCATGCGCCTGGTCATCAGCGAAATTCTGCAGGAGCAAGGCCACGACGTGCATGCATTCGTCGATGGTCAACAGGCCGTGGCCGCACTGCAGGGCGGCCTGCAGCCGGACTTGTTGATCACCGATATCGGCCTGCCTGGGGGGCTGGATGATCAGCCACTGGGCAACAGCCTGCCGGAAACCACGCCAGTGGTGTTCATCACCGGCTATACCAGCGAGCAACCGGAGCTGCCCACAGCACGTCGTTTCGCGGTCCTGCACAAGCCCTTCGAGCTGGCACAGCTCAGCGACCTGGTGGCGCGGATGCTGGCCGGCACGCCGTTGTCACGCTGAGCGGCACGGCTCAGCGCCCGCCGCCCAGGTCGATGAACCTGCCGGTGGCATAAGAGGGAGGCGCAAGTGGCAGCCGCCACCCCGTGCCAACCTGCACAACGGCGTCAATGCCCCGCCGACGCCGGCCCCGCCTTGGCGGTGAACGGTGGCTTGGCGAACCACACCAACAGGATCAACCCGGCGAACACCCAGGTCATCAGGGTGAAGTAGTCCACCGTGGACATCATGTAGGCCTGCCCGTTGAGTATCTGCTCAAGCTGCGCATAACTCTGCGGGTTGGCCCCGCCCAGCTGTTCGAGGGTATGCCGCGTGGTCGGGTCGAACTGGCTGATGTTCTCGCTCAGGTAAGCATGATGCTGGTCCGCCCGGCGAATCCAGATCCAGGTGGTCAACGACGCCGCAAAGCTGCCGCCCAAGGTCCGCAGGAAGGTGGCCAGCCCCGAGCCGTCGGCGATCTGCTGCGGCGGCAGGTCGGACAGCAGGATGCTCAAGGTCGGCATGAAGAACAACGCGACCCCGATCCCCATGAACAACTGCACCAGTGCCACATGCTGGAAATCCACCTCGCTGGTGAACCCGGCGCGCATGTAGCAGCTGCCCCCGATTGCCAGGAACGCCAGCCCCGCCAGC
Organism: Pseudomonas sp. MB-090624; assembly: GCF_003205245.1. NCBI lineage: Bacteria > Pseudomonadati > Pseudomonadota > Gammaproteobacteria > Pseudomonadales > Pseudomonadaceae > Pseudomonas > Pseudomonas sp. MB-090624. The sequence continues at coordinate 22,729 of NZ_QJRK01000059.1, forward strand.
ACGCGCAGGTCGAAGCGGTGCGCGTACTTGCCCACGAACGGTGACATGATCACCGGCAGCAAGCCGATCGGCGCCACCGCCAGGCCCGCCCAGGTGGCGGTGTAGCCCATTTGCGTCTGCAACCACTGCGGCAGGATCAGGTTGATACCGAAGAACCCGACATACCCCCCGACCAGCACCAGGGTGCCTACGCGAAAATTGCGGTGCACGAACAGCCGCAGGTTCACCACCGGGTGGCGGTCGGTCAGCTCCCAGATCACGAACACCGCCAGGAACACCACCGATATCAGGCTACCGGCGATGATGAACGACGACTCGAACCAGTCCAGGTCGTTACCCTTGTCCAGCACCACCTGCAACGCACCCACGCCGATAATCAGTGTCAGCAGGCCGATGTAGTCCATCGGCTGGCGGCTGGTCACCACCGGCCGGGTGCGCATTTGCTGGCGCACCACCGCAGCAGCGAACAGGCCGATCGGCACGTTGATGAAGAAGATCCATGGCCAGCTGTAGCTGTCGGTGATCCAGCCACCCAAAATCGGCCCGGCAATCGGCGCCACCACCGTGACCATCGCCAGCAGCGCCAGGGCCATCCCCCGTTTCGCCGGCGGGTAGACGGCAATCAGCAGGGTCTGGGTCATGGGATACAGCGGCCCGGCCACCACCCCCTGCAGCACGCGGAAGCCGACCAGCTCCGGCATGGACTGGGCGATACCACACAGGAACGAGGCCAGCACGAACAGCAACGTGGCCCAGATGAACAGCTTCACCTCACCAAAACGCCGGCTCAGCCAGCCGGTGAGCGGCAAGGCAATGGCATTGCTCACCGCGAACGACGTGATGACCCAGGTGCCCTGCTCGTAGCTGACGCCCAGGTTGCCGGAAATGGTCGGCAAGGCCACGTTGGCAATGGTGGTGTCGAGCACCTGCATGAACGTGGCCAGCGACAGGCCGATGGTGGTCAGCAGCAGGCTCGGCGGGGTGAACTGCGCTGTGGCGTTATCGCTCATCGCTGCGCCGTCTTGCCAGGGGCGCTGTTTTCGTGGATCAGCTTGGCAATCAGGGTATCGGCTTCGCCCAGCTGGCGGTCATAAACCTCAGTGGTATAGCTGGCCTTCTGCGGCGGTTGCTGGGCAAGGGTCGGGCCGCTCTGGTCGTGCAGGTTGACCTCGACCACGGTGGACAGGCCGATACGCAGCGGGTGGTCCTTGAGTTGCTCGGGGTTCAGGTGAATACGCACGGGCACCCGCTGCACGATCTTGATCCAGTTGCCCGTGGCGTTCTGCGCCGGTAGCAGGGCGAAGGCGCTGCCGGTGCCTGCGCCGAGGCTGTCGACCGTACCGCTGTACGTCACTGCGCTGCCGTAAAGGTCAGCACTGATCTCTACCGGCTGGCCAATCCGCATGTCGCGCAACTGGGTTTCCTTGAAGTTGGCGTCGATCCATACCTGGTCCAGGGGGATCACCGCCATGGTCGCGGTGCCCGGCTGCAGGCGCTGGCCCAGCTGCACGGTCCGCTTGGCAACATACCCGGTGACCGGCGCCACCAAGGTAGTGCGCGCGTGGTCGAGGTAAGCCTGGCGCAGGTCGGCCGCAGCCGCCATGACCTCGGGGTGCGACGACACCACGGTGTCGTCGACCAGGGCACTGCTGGTGCTCAGTTGCTGGCGGGCGCTGTTGACCGCGGCCTGGGCCACGCTCAGGTCATCGCGGGCGTGGGACAGCTCCTCGGCAGCGATGGCACCGCTGTCGGCCAGCACCTTGCGCCGGTTGAAGTCCTGCTGCGCCTTGCGCAGTTCGGCCTGGCGGGTCGCCAGCTGGGCCTTGAGCGAGTCGACATTGCTGTACAGCCCGCGCACCTGGCGCACGGTGCGCGCCAGGTTGGCTTCGGCCGACTGCAGGGCCACCTGGCTGTCGGCCGGGTCGAACTGCAGCAGCACCTGGCCGGCATGCACCAGGTCGCCGTCATCGGCGCCAATGCTGGTCACAGTGCCGGTGATCAAGGGGGTGATCTCCACCACGTTGCCGTTGACGTAGGCGTCGTCGGTGCTTTCATACCAGCGGCCGACCAGGCTGTACCAAGCCCAGGTGCCGATGCCGGCAAGCACCAGCAGCAACAGCAGGCCAAGCAGCCAGGCCTTGCGCTTGCGCGACGGCTCGGGCGCTGCGGAGGGTGTCGGGGTGTCTGTGGAAGTGGCCATGACAATACCTTGAAAATTCGTGACAGGGTTCAACGGTCGCCGAAGCGGCGCACCGTCAAGGGGTCGCCGGCATTGAGCAGGACCTTGGCCAACAGGCCTTCCAGGGTCTGCAACTCTTCTGGGGCCAGCACGCCGCACAGTTCGTTCATGGCGGCAGCGCCGATTTCCGGCAGGCGGTCGGCCAGGCGCTGGCCATCGGCCGTCAGCGCCAGGCGCACCTGGCGCCGGTCGTCGGCGCAGCGGTTACGCACGATCAGCTCCTTCTGCTCGAGGCGGTCGAGCATGCGGGTCATCGAACCGCTGTCCAGCCCGAGGTAGCGACACAGTTCGGCCGGCGTATCCACCTGGTACTGGGTGACGATGATCAACACCTTGAACTGGGCGGCGGTCACGCCCTCCGACTCCAGGTGCCAGTCGAGGATGCGGTCCTTGAGGATCGCCGCGCGCCCCAGCAGCATGCCAATGGCGCAGCTCTGGAAGTTTTCGGGGGAAAAATGGGCCATCGATAACCGCTCGGTGAGTTGTGTGAAAATATTACTGCCTAGGCAGTGAATGTCAAAGCCTTGATTAGCTTGCTATGCAGAATTTCATCATTCAGTCCTTTCGGTACCCACGGTCATGGCCTGCGCAAGCCCCGCCCTTGGCCTGGGCGCCACCCGCGTTGCTACTGCCGAGCCCGCAGCCCCAACGCTTCGACCGCCCCGCAGGCTATGGCCATGCCCACCAGCTCTGCCAGGCTGGCCGCCTGGAGCCGTTTCATTACCCGGCCGCGGTAAAGGTCGACGGTTTTCACACTGATGCCCAGGCGTTCGGCGATTTCACGGTTGCTCAGCCCTTGGGCCAACGGCACGAACACGTCACGCTCTCGCGGTGTGAGGCTGTCGATACGCGCCTGCACCTGCGCCAGCGCCTGATCGCCCTGGCGTACCCGCCCCGCGCGCTCCAGTGCGGCCTGCACACTGTCGAGCAGCAACTGATCGTTGTAGGGCTTTTCGATGAAGTCACAGGCGCCCGCCTTGAACGCCCGTACCACGATGGGCACATCGGCATGCCCGCTGACGAACACCACCGGCAGGGCCAGCCCACGCGCGTGCATGGCCTGCTGCACGGCAAGGCCACCGAGCCCCGGCATGCGCACATCCAGGAGCACGCAGGCAGGCCCGTCGTCGACGCACGCCTCCAGAAACGCCTGCCCGGTGGCAAATGGCAACGCCTGCAGGCCTACCGACTGCAGCAACCAGACGGTCGAATCACGCATCCCCTGGTCGTCATCGACCACATAGACTTTTGCTTGCACCGCAGCTCCCCTTAGCGCCTGCTGACCACCAGCCGGCAGCACAATACCAGACCACCGTTGTCTCCCACCCGCGCCCACAGGCTGCCGCCGAAGCCTTCGATCAGACTGCGGCTCATGCTCAACCCCAGGCCCAAACCCTCCGCCTTGCTGGTGGTGAACGGCGTAAAAATTGCGTCCAGGCGTTCAGGCGCGACCCCTGTGCCCTGGTCGGCGACTTCGACCAGCACGCCGTCGCCATCCCGCGTTGCGCCAAGCAGGATATGCGATGGCCGCTCGCCGTGGTGTTCACGGTTGGCCTCTATGGCATTGCGCAGCAAGTTGAGCAGCACCTGCTCCAACAGCACCCGGTCGGCGTACACCGAAGGCAGTTGCGCGCTGACGCGTAGCTCGATCTGCACCTGGTCACGGGCGGCCTCCCAGGCGCACAGGCGCATGGCTTCGCCAGCCACTTCAGCCAAGTCCAGCGCCTGCAGGCGCCGCGGCCCCTTGCGCAGGAACGCGCGCAGGCGGCGGATCACTTCGGCGGCATGGGTAGCCTGCTCGCTGATACGCTGCAGGCCCTGCCCCACCCGCTCCAGGGCCTGCGGGTCACGCCCCAGGCTGTGCAGGTAGCGCTGACTGGCGTTGGCATAGTTGACCACGGCAGCCAGCGGCTGGTTGAGTTCATGGGCAATGCCTGAAGCCAGTTCACCCAGGGTGGCCAGCCGCGCGCTGTGCGCCAGGTTCTCCTGGGCTTCGATTCGCAAGGTGATGTCGCGAGACACGCTGACCACCTCCACCACCGCACCCGTGTAGGTTTCGCGGATCGCCCGGCTGGCGATCTCGAACCAACGGTAGCCCCCGCTGGCCTGGCGCACCCGGCAAGTCATGGTGTGGTAGCCGTCCTGATCCAGTGCAGCGGCGGCCTGGCGCAGCACCTGGCGGCGCTCCCGCGGGTGCAGCAGGCCATGCACCAGCCTGCCACGCAGTTGCTCAGGCCAAAGGCCCAACAGACGGTGGGCGGCCGGTGAGGCATCGAGAAAACGGCCATCGGGGCTGTGCCGCGAAATCAGGTCGGTGGTGTTCTCGATGATCAACCGGTACAGGCGCCTGGCGCGGCTGGCTTCGCGTGCCCCCTGGCGCTCTTCGCTGGCGTCACGGCAGCGGCCCAGCACCTGCTGGCCCTGGTCGTCCGGCATGAAGGTCCAGAGCACGGTGCGCGCGCCGACCTGTACCTCCACGTCGCTGATTGCGCGGTGCTGGCGCAGGCAGGCGCGGACCAGCGCCGTACAGTTGGCCGGTAGCCAAGCACGCAACGTAGGCCCCTCGGCAACCCAGGCCTGCAAGGCCGGGTTCAGCGCCACCACGCTGGCATCGGCGGCCAGCAGCAGGCTCGGTTGTGGGTCCATGGCCAGCAGGCAGGCGGCAGGTTGATCCACGTTGAAGGGCTCCTATCTAGTATTTCTACTATATTGCTATGGTCGATATTCCTATTACCATAGCCATTCGCGTAAAAATGCGACAGAGGGAGCGCCCCACCGTGCGCCTCCCTGTGCACCCTGAACAGAGCTAACAATCAGCCACCGGGGGCCAGGCAGCAGCCGCTGCGCCTGCCTCCCTTACAGGACTACCGCATGTCGATCTATGCCCAGGGCCTGCAGCCCGCTGCCGTCAACCATGTCGCCCTCACCCCGCTGAGTTTCATCGAGCGCACCGCCGCCGTGTACGGCGACTACCCCGCGGTCATTCACGGTGCCATCCGCCGTAACTGGCAGGAAACCTACCAACGCTGCCGACGCCTGGCCAGCGCCCTGGTCGGCCGCGGCATTGGCCGTGGCGACACGGTAGCGGTCATGCTGCCGAATATCCCGGCCATGCTCGAAGCGCATTTCGGCGTGCCGATGACCGGTGCCGTACTCAATACCCTGAATGTGCGCCTGGACGCCGAGGCCATTGCCTTCATGCTGCAGCATGGCGAAGCCAAGGTGCTGATCACCGACCGCGAATTCCACACGGTCATCGCAGCCGCCCTGGCCCTGCTTGAGCACCCGCCACTGGTGGTGGATGTGGATGACCCGGAATACGGTGAGGGCCGCGCAGTCAGCACGTTGGACTATGAAGCCCTGCTTGCCGAGGGCGACCCGGCGTTTGCCTGGGACTGGCCGGATGACGAGTGGCAGGCCATTTCGCTCAACTACACCTCCGGCACTACCGGCAACCCCAAGGGCGTGGTCTATCACCACCGTGGCGCGTACCTGAACGCCATTGGCAACCAGATGACCTGGGCCATGGGCCATCGCCCGGTGTACCTGTGGACCTTGCCGATGTTCCACTGCAACGGCTGGTGCTACCCCTGGACCATCACCGCCCTGGCCGGCACCCACGTGTTCCTGCGCCGGGTCGACCCGCAAAAGGTCCTGAACCTGATCCGCGAACACCGGGTCAGCCACCTGTGCGGTGCGCCGATCGTACTCAACGCCCTGGTCAACATGCCCGAGGCAGCCAAGGCTGCCATCGAGCACCCGGTGCAGGCGATGGTGGCCGGCGCAGCGCCCCCGGCCAAGGTCATTGGCGCCGTCGAGCAAATGGGCATCAAGCTGACCCACACCTATGGCCTGACCGAGGTCTACGGCCCGGTTACCGTGTGCGCCTGGCACGAGGAATGGGATGCGCTGACGCTGGAAGAGCGTGCGCAAATCAAGGCCCGCCAGGGGGTACGCTACCCCACCCTCGACGGGCTGATGGTCGCGGACCCGCAAAGCCTCGAACCCGTGCCGCGCGATGGCAACACCCTGGGCGAGATCTTCATGCGCGGCAATACCGTGATGAAGGGCTACCTGAAAAACCCGGAAGCTACCGCTGAAGCCTTCCGTGGGGGCTGGTTCCATACCGGCGACCTGGCCGTGTGGCACGCCGATGGCTATGTGGAGATCAAGGACCGGCTCAAGGACATCATCATTTCCGGCGGCGAGAACATCTCCACCATCGAAGTCGAGGACGCACTGTACAAACACCCGGCAGTGCTGGAGGCCGCCGTGGTGGCCCGCCCGGACGAAAAATGGGGCGAAACCCCGTGCGCCTTCGTCGCCCTCAAGCCCGGCCGCGAAGACACGCGCGAAGCCGACATCAGCAACTGGTGCCGCGAGCACCTGGCCGGGTTCAAGGTGCCGAAGACGGTGGTGTTCGGTGAGCTGCCCAAGACCTCCACCGGCAAGATCCAGAAGTACTTGCTGCGCGACCGCGCCAGAACCCTCTGACCCCATGGGGCCTGTTGCGGCTTGACCCACCTGCGCCCGCTGTTGCGCAAGCGGGATCAGCCGCGAAGGGCCAACCCTGATGTGCCATTTTTCAAGAGCCGCCAATGACCACCTACACTGCCCCCCTGCGCGACATGCGCTTCGTATTGCACGATGTATTCAACGCCCCGGCCCTGTGGGCGCGCCTGCCGGCCCTGGCCGAGCACATAGACGCCGACACTGCCGACGCCGTTCTGGAAGAAGCGGCCAAGGTCAGCAGCCAGCTGATCGCCCCGCTCAGCCGCCAGGGTGACGAGCAAGGCGTGCGTTTCGACGCCGGCAGCGTCACGACGCCCGATGGCTTCCGCGAGGTGTGGAACACCTACCGCGAGGGCGGCTGGGTCGGCCTGGGCGGCAACCCGGCCTATGGCGGCATGGGCATGCCGAAGATGCTGGGGGTGCTGTTCGAAGAGATGCTCTACGCGGCCGACTGCAGCTTCAGCTTGTATTCGGCGCTGAGCGCTGGCAGTTGCCTGGCGATCGATGCGCACGCCAGCGAGGCGCTCAAGGCCACTTACCTGCCGCCCCTGTACCAGGGCCGCTGGGCCGGCACCATGTGCCTGACCGAACCGCATGCCGGCACCGACCTGGGGTTGATCCGCAGCCGCGCCGAAGCCCAGGCCGACGGCAGCTACCGCATCACCGGCAGCAAGATCTTCATCACCGGCGGCGAGCAGGACCTGACCGAGAACATCATCCACCTGGTGCTGGCCAAGCTGCCCGATGCGCCCGCCGGTGCCAAGGGCATCTCGTTGTTCCTGGTGCCCAAGTACCTGGTTGACGCCAATGGCCGGCTGGGCGAGCGCAATGCTGCCCACTGCGGCTCGATCGAACACAAGATGGGCATCAAGGCCTCGGCCACCTGCGTGATGAATTTCGACGCAGCCACGGGTTATCTGGTGGGCGCCCCGAACAAGGGCCTGGCGGCCATGTTCACCATGATGAACTATGAACGCCTGTCGATCGGCATCCAGGGCATCGGCTGTGCCGAAGCGTCGTACCAGGCGGCTGCCCGCTACGCCAACGAGCGCCTGCAGAGCCGCGCCGCCGTGGGCCCGCAGCTGCGGGACAAGGCCGCCGACCCGATCATCCACCACGGCGATGTGCGGCGCATGCTGCTGACCATGCGCACCCTCACCGAAGGGGGCCGGGCGTTTGCCGCCTATGTGGGCCAGCAGCTCGACCTGGCGCGCTATGCCGAAGCTGGCAGTGAACGCGAGCAGGCCCAGCGCATGGTGGCGCTGTTGACCCCGGTGGCCAAGGCGTTCTTCACCGACAACGGCCTGGAAAGCTGCGTGCTCGGCCAGCAGGTGTACGGTGGCCACGGCTACATTCGCGAATGGGGCCAGGAGCAACGGGTACGGGATGTGCGCATCGCGCAGATCTACGAAGGCACCAACGGCATCCAGGCACTCGACTTGCTGGGGCGCAAGGTGCTGGCTGACGGCGGCCAGGCACTGGCCAGCTTCGCCGCCGAGGTACGGGCGTTCAGCCTGGAAGCCCCACTGCACCGGGCAGCCTTGCAGGCAAGCCTGACACGGCTGGAGGCCACCAGCGCGTGGTTGCAGGCACGCGCCACTGAAGACGCGAACCTGGTCAGTGCGGTGGCGGTGGAGTACCTGCAGCTGTTCGGGCTCACCGCGTATGCCTATATGTGGACACGCATGGCGGCGGTGGCGTTGGCCAAACAGCATGAAGACAGCGGGTTTTACGGCGCCAAGCTGGCCTGTGCGGACTTTTTCTTCCAGCGCGTGTTGCCGCGCGAGTTGGCACTGGAGGCCAGCATTCGCGCAGGCAGTGCCAGCCTGTACGGGCTGGCAGCAGCGCAGTTCTGACGGCGGGCGCGAAAGGTTCTCAAACGCTCAAAACCGTTGCAATTCCAGCGGAAAACCGGCACAACTGATAGTCATTCGCCATTACCCAGGTTCTCCGGGGCCCATGCGCAAGGGTAGAATGCGCAAAACCCGGAGCCGCAATGAACCAAGACCGCCTCAAGCCCACCCCTGACGATGCGATCACCGACGCCGCCGCGCATTGGTGCATGCGCTTGCATGCAGACGATTGCACGGCGGCCGAGCGCGAGGCATTCCTGCGTTGGCAGGCGGCCGACCCCAGGCATGCCGATGAATACCAGGCCATGCTGGAAATCTGGCAAACCGCCGACCTGCTGCCGCGCACCGCCACGATCATGGACGTCAACCCAGCGGCCATCGCCATCAGGCGCCGGCGTAACTGGCGGCCCCTGGCTTCTGCCGCCGCCATCGCCCTGGCCGTGCTGCCACTGGCGGGCTGGTTCGGCTGGGAACAGGGTTGGTTGCCCAATCGCTACCAGCACTTCGAAGCGACTGACCACATGCAGAGCGTGGTCCTGAGCGACGGCAGCCAGGTGCAACTCAACCTGCACAGCGAGCTGACCTTCCTCAATTACAAGGACCAGCGCCAGGTCACACTCAAGCGTGGCGAAGCGTTCTTCAAGGTCTGGCACGACAGCAGCCACCCGTTCATCGTGCGCGCCGGCCGCGGGCAGACGCGCGTGACCGGCACCCAGTTCAACGTGTGGAAGTATCGTGATCAGGTCAAGGTCACGTTGCTGGAAGGTTCGGTGCTGGTCTCCAGCGACGGCAGCGCCGGCGGTTATCGCCTTGGCCCTGGCATGCAGGCCAGCTACCACAAGGGCGACTTCGAACCGCAACTGGAACAGAGCGGCGACGTCGGCAATAGCCTGGCCTGGCGCAGCGGCAAGCTGGTGCTCGACAACCTCAGCCTGGAACAGGCACTACCGGTGATCAACCGCTACCTCGACGCGCCGTTGCGGCTGGCCGATGCCAGCACCGGGCGCATCCGCATCAGCGGTGTCTACAATACCCGCGAGGTGGAACGCCTGGTCAACAACCTGCCCAAGGTGCTGCCGGTCTACCTGACCCGCAGTAAGGACGGCAGCACCGTGCTCAACCGCATTTCGCCGCCGCCTGGCAAAGGCTGACGCCCGCCCCGCCTTACAAGGTCATGGCCGCCAGCCAGCCGAACGCCAGCAACGGCAGGTTGTAATGGATGAAGGTGGGGATCACGGTGTCCCAGATGTGGTGGTGCTGGCCATCCACGTTAAGCCCGGAGGTCGGGCCCAGGGTGGAGTCCGACGCCGGCGAGCCAGCATCACCCAGGGCACCGGCAGTGCCGACGATGCATACCGTGGCCAGCGGGTCGAAGCCCAATTGGACGCACAGTGGTACGAAGATCGCAGCCAGGATCGGCACGGTGGAAAACGACGAACCGATGCCCATGGTCACCAGCAGCCCCACCAACAGCATCAGCAAGGCACCTACGCCCTTGCTGTGGTCGATCCATTGTGCCGAAGCCTGCACCAGGCTGTTCACCTCGCCCGTGGCCTTCATCACCTCGGCAAAGCCCGAGGCGGCGATCATGATGAAGCCGATCATGGCCATCATCTTCATGCCCTCGGTGAACAGGTCGTCGGTGTCGCGCCACTTGACGATGCCCGACAACGAGAAGATCAGAAAGCCGACCATGGCGCCGATGATCATCGAATCGAGCAGCAGTTGCACGATGAACGCCGCCGCAATCGCCAGCCCGGCCACCAGCAGCGTCACCGGGTTGTACTGCACGCTCACCTGCTCCACCTGGGCAATGCGTGCCAGGTCGTAGTCGCGTTTCTTGCGGTAGCTGACGAACACGGCCAGCAACAGGCCGACAAGCATGCCGGCAGCCGGGATCGCCATGGCTTGGGTGACGTTGACGCCGCTCACGTCGACACCGGCGCGGGCCACGTTGGCCAACAGGATTTCGTTGAGGAAAATGTTGCCAAAGCCCACCGGCAGGAACATGTAGGGGGTAATCAGGCCGAAGGTGATCACGCAGGCGATGAGCCGCCGGTCGATGCGCAGGCGGGTCAGCACATACAGCAGCGGCGGCACCAGCAGCGGGATGAAGGCGATGTGAATGGGCAGGATGTTCTGCGACGACACCGCCACCGCCAGCATCAGGCCGATCATCAGCCACTTGAGCTTGCCAGCATTGGCATGGCCCTGGCGGTCGATCATGGCCAGGGCGCGGTCGGCCAGGGCATGGGCCAGGCCGGACTTGGCGATCGCCACGGCAAAGGCGCCCAGCAATGCATAGGACAAGGCCACCGTGGCGCCACCACCGAGGCCGCCGTTGAAGGCCTTGAGCGTGCCTTCCATTCCCAGGCCACCGGTCAGGCCGCCGACGAGGGCGCCAATGATCAGGGCGATGACCACGTGCACGCGGGACAGGCTGAGTATCAGCATGATGCCGACCGCGGCGATCACTGCATTCATGGTGGGCTTACCTCTTTACGACAGAAAAAAGCGCGAACTCTGAAGCAGTGGGCGGCAGATGTCAAAATTGCCAGGTTGCGGCGGATTTCACCGGCGACAAATTTAAATTGAATGTTTGAATAAAGAAAAATCCTACAGCGCCGATACGGTGATGTTGGGGCCACTTGCCTGCCCCCACGACCTGCCCACCCTGCCCAAAGCCATAACCCTTACTGCATTGAAAAAGGGAACCGCCCCATGCCTTTGCGACAACTCTCCATCCAGTGGAAGATCACTCTGCTCGCCGGCCTTTGCCTGGCCAGCATCGTCACCCTGCTCGTCGGCCTGTCGCTGTACCGCATGGACCACAGCTCGGACCTGGTCAAGGCCAGCAGCATGCAGATGTTGACCGAGGCGGCGCAGTCGCGCATCGAGTCGCAAGGTGAAGTACAGGCGTTGAACATTCGCCGCCAGTTCATGGACGCCTACCAGTACGGTGCCGGTTTCGCCCGCCAGGTGCTGTTCCTGCGCGAACAGGCCGAAAAGCGCTTTCTCGATGCCTTCGACCTGCGCGAGGACATGACGCGCCAGGTACGCGCCGCCTTGCAGGCCAACCCCGACCTGCTTGGCCTGTCGCTGGTGTTCGAGCCCAATGCACTGGACAACAAGGACAACCTGTTCGCCGACAAACCGGAACTGGGCAGCAACGAGACCGGGCGCTTCGCCTTGTACTGGTCGCAGCCGCGTGCCGGCCAGCTGACGGCCATGGCACTGCCTGAACATGACATGGCCAACACCGAGATCGGCCCCAGTGGCCAGCCGGCCAACACCTGGTGGGTATGCCCGCGCACTACCGGCAAGGTGTGCGTGGTGGAGCCGTACTTCTATGCCATCGACGGCCAGCAAGTGCTGATGACCAGTATCGTTTTCCCGCTGACGGTCAATGGCAAGATCATCGCCACGCTGTCCATCGACATCAACCTCAACAGCCTGCAGGCACTCAGCGAAGAGGCCAGCCGCAACCTGTACGAGGGCCGCACCCGGGTCGGCATTCTCAGCCCGGTCGGCCTGCTGGCCGGCTACAGCGCCGACGCCAGCAAGCTGGCCCAGCGCGTCGACCAGGTCGACCCGGCCCATGGCGCCGAACTGGTGCGCAGGCTGGCCGCTGGCAAGCTGAGCATTCTGCATGACCAGCAGCGCCTGAAAGTGCTGGCCGCGTTCCGGCCAATCCCTGATGCCCAGCCCTGGGGCGTGTTGCTGGATGTGCCGGAAAATGCCCTGACCGGCCCCGCTGAAGCACTGAAGCAGGAACTGGACACACTGAACACCAGCGGAACCTTGCTGGAACTCGGCCTGGGCCTGGCTGCCGCGATCGCCGGCCTGCTGCTGGTATGGCTGATGGCGCGCGGGGTCACCCGGCCGATTCTTGGCGTGGCCGCCATGCTCAAGGATATCGCCAGCGGCGAAGGTGACCTCACCCGGCGCCTGGCTTACCAGAAGCAGGACGAACTCGGTGAACTGGCCGGCTGGTTCAACCGTTTTCTCGACAAGCTGCAACCGACCATCGCCGAGGTGAAACGCTCGGTGCAGGCCGCCCGGGGTACCGCCGACCAGTCTTCGGCGATCGCGACCGAAACCAGCGCCGGCATGGAGCAGCAGTACCGCCAGGTCGACCAGGTAGCCACCGCTTCGCACGAAATGAGCGCCACCGCCCAGGATGTGGCACGCAGCGCCGCCCAGGCCGCCCAGGCGGCACGCGATGCCGACCAGGCCACCCGTGAAGGCCTGGCGGTGATCGATCGGACCACCAGCAGCATCGACGCCCTGGCCGCCAACATGAGCGATGCCATGGCCGAGGTCGAGGGCCTGGCACAGAACAGCGAGAAGATCGGTTCGGTGCTGGAAGTGATCCGCTCGATTGCCGAACAGACCAACCTGCTGGCGCTCAACGCCGCCATCGAGGCAGCGCGCGCCGGCGAGGCCGGCCGGGGCTTTGCCGTGGTCGCGGACGAGGTGCGCAACCTCGCCCAACGCACCCAGGAGTCGGTGGAAGAAACCCGCCAGGTGATCGAGGCGCTGCAGAACGGCACCCGCGAAGTGGTCGGCGCCATGGACCAGAGCCACCGCCAGGCGCAGGGCGGTGTCGAGCAGGTCGGCCAGGCGGTGACCGCGCTGCAGCGCATCGGCCAGGCGGTAACGGTGATCACCGACATGAACCTGCAGATTGCCTCGGCCGCCGAGGAACAAAGCGCGGTGGCCGAGGAAATCAACAGCAACGTGGCCACCATTCGTGACGTGACCGAATCGCTGTCCGGCCAGGCCAATGAGTCAGCCCGGGTCAGCCAGTCGCTGAACAGCCTGGCCAACCAGCAGCAGGCGCTGATGGACCAGTTCCGCGTCTGAAGCATTGGGGGCGCCAGTGGCCCCCAGGGCAGCCCAACCTCGTCGTCTACACTTGCCGCACTGTCGACGACGAGGTGCACATGAAAACAATCCCCGCGCTCCTGGCCGGGCTGCTGCTGACGGTTGGCCTGGCCAGCACCGATAGCGCAGCAGCGGCCGACCAGCCCGCCCCCATTCATTTCGGCGCCATCAGCTGGGAAAGCGGCGCACTCACCACCGAGATATTGCGGCTGATTGTCGAGCGCGGCTACGGCTACCCCACCGACACCCTGCCCGGCAGCACGGTCAGCATGGAGGTGGCGCTGGCACGTAACGACCTTCAGGTCATCGCCGAGGAGTGGGCCGGGCGCAGCCCCGCCTGGGTCAAGGCCGAGCAGGCCGGCCAGGTGTTCGCCCTGGGCGACACGGTAAAAAATGCCGAAGAAGGCTGGTGGGTGCCGGCCTATGTGATCGAGGGCGATCGTGACCGGGGTATCGAGCCCAGTGCCCCCGAGCTGCGCCAAGTCGAGGACCTCAAGCGCTACCCGCAGGTGTTTCGCGACCCCGAGTCGCCCGACAAAGGCCGCTTCCTCAACAGCCCCAGCGGCTGGACCTCCGAAACCGTGAACAGCCAGAAGCTCAAGGCCTACGGTTTGAATGAGCTGTACACCAACTTCCGCAGTGGCTCCGGTGCCGCCATGGATGCCGAAATCACCTCGGCCATCCGCCGTGGCCAGCCCGTGCTGTTCTACTACTGGAACCCTACCCCCCTCATGGGCCGTTACAAGCTCGTACGCCTGCAAGAACCCCCGTTCGATGCCAACGCCTGGGCCACCCTCACCGATGCAAGCAACCCCAACCCCCAAGGCAGCCAGTCACTTCCGGCGAAATTGTCGATCGGGGTGTCCAAGGCGTTTCGCGATGGCTACCCAGACCTTGTGCGTGCCTTCGAGCAGGTCGACTTGCCAATCCAGCGCCTGAACCAGGCGCTGGCGAACATGAGTGAAAAGCGCACGCCACCGCGCGAAGCCGCGCTGGCCTTCCTGCGCGATAACCGCGAGGTATGGAAGGCCTGGCTGCCCGCCGATATCGCCGCCAAGGTCAAGGCCAGCCTGTGAGCGGCGGTTTCCCTCAAGCCTTGCAGTTTTCCATCGCTGACAGCGTCAACCGCGTGGTCGACTGGCTGGTGTTGCACTACGGCGACCACTTGCGCAACGTGTCCGACCAGTTGCTGCAGGTGCTGGTCGGGCTGGAGAACCTGCTGCGCCTGGTGCCTTGGTGGCTGCTGCTGGCGATGGTCGGCCTGCTGGCCTGGCACGCCAGCCGCAGCCTGCTGCGCAGCGTGGTGCTGGTGGCCCTGCTGGCACTGATCGGCATGCTCGGGCTGTGGGACAAACTGCTGCAGACCCTGGCCTTGGTGCTGGTGAGTACGGGTTTGTGCGTACTGGTTGGCGTACCGCTGGGCATCCTGCTGGCCGCCCGGCCACTGGCCAGGCGGTTGTTGCTGCCGGTTCTGGATGTGATGCAGACACTGCCGGCGTTCGTGTACCTGATCCCGGTGCTGATGCTGTTTGGGCTGGGCAAGGTGCCGGCTGTATTCGCCACCCTGATCTATGCCCTGCCACCCTTGGTGCGCCTGACCCAGCTGGGCCTGAGCCAGATCGACCCGTCGTTGCTGAAGGCCGCCCATGGGCTGGGCGCCAGCCGCTGGCAGCGGTTGCGGCGCATAGCCCTGCCGCTGGCGCTGCCCAGCATCATGGCCGGGCTGAACCAGTCGGTGATGATGGCCTTGTCGATGGTGGTGGTGGCGTCGATGATCGGCGCGCGCGGCTTGGGTGAGGATGTGCTGGCCGGTATCCAGACCTTGAACGTCGGCCAGGGTGTGGAAGCCGGGCTGGCGATCGTCGCCCTGGCCATGGTCATCGACCGCATCAGCCAGGCCTACGGGCGCGGTGCACGCTGAACGGCGCGGCAGGTCCGCTTGACCGCGTACCCGCCGACCCGGCTCAGCCCAGGAACAGTGTGTAGGCCGGGTTGTCGGTCTCATCCCAGTACTGGTAGCCCATGGCATCCAGCGCCGTCGGCAAGCCCGCCAGCTCTTGCGCCGGCACTTCCAGGGCGGCGAGCACCCGGGCCTGGGCCGCGCCATGGTTGCGGTAATGGAACAGGCTGATGTTCCAGTGCTTGCCCAAGCGCTCCAGAAAACCCAGCAACGCCCCTGGCCGTTCCGGGAACTCGAAGCGCAGCACCCGCTCAGTAGCCCCCGGGGCGGCATGACCGCCCACGGTATGGCGCACATGCAACTTGGCCAACTCGTTGTCGGTCAGGTCCTGTACGGCGTAACCCTGCCCAGCCAGGCTGGCCAGCAGTTGCTTGCGCGGGTCGTGCACCGGGTGGGTCTGCACCCCGACGAACAGGCGCGCCTGCTGGCCGGGGTAGTAGCGGTAGTTGAACTCGGTGATCTGGCGTTTGCCCAGTGCCTGGCAGAACGCCCGGAAGCTGCCGGGTTGCTCCGGGATGGTCACTGCAATGATTGCCTCGCGCTGCTCGCCCAGTTCGGCGCGCTCGGCCACATGGCGCAAACGGTCGAAGTTGACGTTGGCGCCAGAATCGATCGCCACCAGGGTCTGCCCTTGTGCACCGTGCTGCGCCACATACTGCTTGATCCCGGCCACCGCCAATGCGCCGGAAGGCTCGGTGATGGAACGGGTGTCATCGTAGATATCCTTGATCGCCGCGCACAGCTCGTCACTGCTCACCGTCAGCACCTCGTCGACGAAATGCCGGCACAACTCGAAACAATGCGCGCCGACCTGCGCCACCGCCACCCCATCGGCAAAGCTGCCCACCTGCGGCAGGACCACCCGCTCCCCCGCAGCCATGGCCGCTTGCAGGCAATTGGAGTCGTCCGGCTCGACGCCAATCACCTTCACTTCGGGGCGCAGGTACTTCACGTAGGCGGCGATACCGGCGATCAGGCCACCGCCGCCCACCGGCACGAAGATGGCGTCCAGCGCACCCGGGTGCTGGCGCAGTATTTCCATGGCCACCGTACCCTGGCCAGCGATGACATCGGGGTCATCGAACGGCGGCACGAAGGTGGCGCCGGCCTGGTCGGCCAGTTTCAAGGCATGGGCCAGGGCATGCGGGAAGCTCTCGCCGTGCAGCACCACATGGCCACCGCGTGAGCGCACCCCCTCCACCTTCAACGACGGTGTGGTGGTGGGCATGACGATGGTGGCCTTCATGCCCAGGTGCGCAGCTGCCAGAGCCACGCCCTGGGCATGGTTGCCCGCCGAAGCCGTGATGACCCCGCGCTCGCGTTGCGCGGTGCCAAGCCGCGACAGGCGGGTGTAGGCACCGCGGATCTTGAACGAGAAAGTCGGCTGCAGGTCTTCACGCTTGAGCAACACCTGGTTACCCAGGCGGGCAGACAAGGCCGGGGCAGCTTGCAACGGCGTTTCGATAGCCAGGTCGTACACCGGCGCGGCAAGAATGCGCCGCACATGCTCCGACAGCAGTTGCTGGGGGGTTGCTGGGGTACGGGG